>CAJXTP010000056.1 GCA_913061335.1 uncultured Loktanella sp. | reverse complement strand
ACCGAGATCTACACCTCTCTATCGTCGGCAGCGTCAGATGTGTATAAGAGACAGTTGCAGGTGAGCGAACCAGTGAGTTTGTTTACCAACTGGCGGTTGGAGCGCGCGCTTAATTCGCCTGAGGCATGTATCAAAGCACTGTCCACGGCCGCCCGCATTGATGTGCTGGATGATTTTGAAGTCTCTGATCAATGTTATATTCGTGGCCGCGTCAATCTTGCAGGCGTAGGTCTGGCGCAGATCAATCCTACTGAAACGACCTGTGCGATCGCTCTGCGCATGGCCATGTGGGAACAGC
The DNA here is from genome assembly GCA_913061335.1 of uncultured Loktanella sp. Taxonomy (GTDB): domain Bacteria; phylum Pseudomonadota; class Alphaproteobacteria; order Rhodobacterales; family Rhodobacteraceae; genus Yoonia. Next base: position 14,452 of record CAJXTP010000056.1, on the reverse strand, counting down.
ACAGCCTGCAACCCGCCGCCGCCAAATTACTGGATACGACCGTCACGGAGATAGACCAAATCGGCAGCTATAACTGTCGTAAAATGCGGACGACGTCGGGTGTGTCGGACCAGATGAGCACCCATGCGACAGCGGATGCAATTGATATTTCTGGGTTCCAATTTGCCGATGGAACGGCGACCCGATTAATCGACGATTGGGAGACTGATGATGCAAAAGCACAGTTTTTACGAAGCGCGCGCGACGGGGCCTGTGACTGGTTTCGGCTGACGCTATCGCCAGATTACAACAGCCTGCACGCGGATCATTTGCATCTGCAATCGCGCGGCTGGGGGGCTTGTCGATGATATATCGCAGGCGTTCTGCGACGTGTGCGCCATTTTTCCCCGCGAATTTTCTTTACCAAACGCCTCGTCACGCTCTACGGTTTGTGCACGCGCGGGGAGTTTCGTCGGCGCATCATTAGGCCACGCGGGCCAGAAGCAATAAAAATGGGGACCAAAATATGGGTAAGAGAGACGAATGGATCGCGAAATACGCTGATGATCTGAAGACAAAATGCAACATGACGCCAGACATGGATCTGTTGACGAAGGTCACAATCGGTTGTGGACCATCAATTTATAACAAAGATGCACAGACAGTTGCCGGCAGCCAAGAATCCGAGCTTGAGACCGTAAAGAACAACTTTTTGATGAAAAAACTGGGCCTGCCAGACGGACCAGAGCTGATGGAAGCCGTTGACAAGGTTATCGAAATCTATGGCAAATCTGAGCGCAATAAATACCGTGCGGTTGTGTATTACATGCTCTGCAAGCATTTCGGCAAGGAATCCGTTTACGGCTAATTCCGCCGAAGCGTGAAATTATAACGCGCGCCCCAGATACTGAGGCGCGCGTTTTGCGGTTTTACAGAACTGTCAGGATGACGCCCATGATTGTCGTAGCCAAGATCGCATAGCCGCTATCAATCACCGCAAGCATCCAAGGCCGATTAGAATAGCCGTTGTTCACGAAAATCCATGGGCTGATAAAGAACGCGCCGATCCCAAAGCCGGCAACAAGCCCTTTGCCGACACCTTCAATACCGGACAGCGCGAATGTGTGTCGCATCATGCCCGCGACCATCAGGATCATCACGAACGATACGATGTAAGGCGCCGGGCTAGTGTTGGCCGGTTTTCCGTCTGGTCCGACTTCAATTTTGGCGGCTGCCATCCACGGTTTGGATAATACCATGTAATATATCGCGCCCGCAGCAAATGCTGCCGCCGCGGCCACTATAACTGTTACAAATCCCATCTATACGCCTCCCCTAGATCTATTGGATGGGGCATTATGTAATGGAAATGCAGTAACACCTAGGGTTTTGTATGGCCCATTCTGCAAATCAAATCCCACTCAGTGTCCTTCACGGGTTGCACGGATAACCGAGAGTTTTTCACAAGGATCATGTCGGTAAGGTCTGGATTAGTTTTGATCGCGTCGAGCGGGACGGGTTTCGCAAACGGCCTTACCGCTTGCACATCAACACATTCCCACCGCGCATCGTCGATTGTGCTGTCCGGATGGGCCGCGTTTTTGATCACCAAGATGCCGACGATTTCAAGCCCGGATCGCGAGTGGTAAAAGAACCCTTCGTCGCCCACTGCCATGTCACGCATAAAGTTGCGCGCTTGGTAATTGCGCACGCCGTCCCATTCTTCGCCAGCGTTGCCTTTGGCGACAAGATCGTCCCAGCCAAAGACGTCAGGCTCGGATTTGAACAACCATTTTGCCATTAGCCGATGACCTTTTTCCACGCAGTCAGTTCCACGGACGCGAACAGACCCGCCTTGTTATATGGATCGTTGTTTGCCCAAGCTTGCGCCGCTGCCATGTCATCCACATCAAGCACGATCAAGCTGCCGCACATTTGACCGTCTGTGTTCAAAAACGGCCCCGCCATTTCCACAACGCCAGTGCTTTTGATATAGGCCAAATGCGCATCACGGTTATCGATCCGCGTTTGCAAGGCACCAGATTTGTCTTTGGTCATAAGGGCTACACGCATTTTATTCTTCCTTGAGGGGGCGGGACAGCAACGATTTCAGCGCTGTTGCCACGTCGGTTTTGTCCATGGATAGGTCAGCTGCGACTGTGCAGATTGGCAGATCAATGTCGAGAGATTTAGCAAGTTTTTGCACTGCCTGCGCCGTCGCTGCACCTTCAACGGTGATGGATTTATCAAACTGTTTGCCCGACCCAATCGCCTGCCCGTACCGGTAATTGCGCGACTGGTCAGACGTGCAGGTCAGCGCGAGATCACCAAAGCCTGACAGCCCATGCAACGTATCTGGATCGGCCCCAAGCCGTGTCGCCAGCCGCTGCATTTCTGCAAAACCGCGCGTGATAAGTGCCGCGCGCGCGCTTTCCCCAAGACCGGCGCCCATGCAAACACCACAAACGATCGCCATGACGTTTTTCATCGCACCGCCTAGCTGGGCACCTATAGTGTCGGTTGTCCGGTAAAGTCGCAGCGTTTGGGTCGAAAGTACGGTTTGCAGCACGGTGCATTTGTCTTCGTCAGCACATGCCAGCGTCAGCGCAGTTGGCAATCCGCGCGCGATATCAGCGGCAAAGCTGGGTCCAGTGAGAATGCCAGCAGTCGCGCTTGGCACGGCCTTGCGGATCGTGTCGACAGGCCCTGTCATTGTGGTCAGGTCAATGCCTTTGCAGCACGCAATAAGCGACTTGCCCGCAAGGTGATCTGCATGTTCGGTAAGAAACCCGCGCAGCGATTGTGCGGGGGTAGCCAGCAGAATGATGTCGGCGGCAAACAGATCGTTCAAATCATTGGTGACACTGATCAGGGTCGGCAGTGTGATGTCAGGCAGGCGCGAGTTCAGAGCCGTATCTTGCATAGTTTTGACCGCAATGGGGTCGCGCGCCCAAAGCGTCACCGATTTCCCATCAAGCGCCAAGGCCACCGCAAGCGCGGTTCCGAATGCGCCACCACCGGCCACTGCAATCATCATGCTTTCGCTCCTTTTTTGCCGGACCCAAGCATGGGTGCCGCTGTCGTGTCCAAAGGCCAACGGGGTCTTGCCGACAATGACATGCCGTCAAACTGCCCTGCTGCAAACCTTTCCACACCGACATAGGCGATCATAGCTGCGTTATCAGTGCAAAGCACCAAAGGTGGAGCCACAAACGCGATATCAAGTTCAGCGCAAAGTGCCGTCAGGCGCGCCCGAATTTCGGTGTTCGCTGCAACCCCGCCTGCAACCGCAAAGGTCGACTGACTGGGGTTCAGCGCCATATACTGCGTTAGCGCCCAGCGTGATTTTTTGTCAATAATGTCAGCGACGGCAGTTTGAAAACCTGCGCTTAGGTCTGATTGGTCTTGCACCGTTAACCCATCATTTTCTGCGATCACCGCATCGCGGGCGCGGATCATTGCGGTTTTCAGGCCCGAAAACGACATGTTCCCGCTTTGCTCTCTGATCATCGGGCGAGGCAGGTCGAACCGCTTGGGATTGCCCGTTTCAGCGGCCCTTTGCACCGACGGCCCACCAGGTTGCGGCAAGCCAAGGATGCGCGCAGTTTTGTCAAATGCTTCACCGGGGGCGTCGTCAATTGTACCGCCGATACGCGTGTAATCGTCGTGGGCTTTGACCAGCAGGAATTGGCAATGCCCACCCGACACCAGCAGCATCAAATAGGGGTAGGGCACTTGGTCAGTCAATCGCGGAGTCAGGGCGTGCCCCGCAAGGTGGTTGACCCCAATAAGCGGCAGGCCTGTCGCTGCGCAGATACCTTTGGCCAACATAACGCCGGACACGACACCGCCGATCAAACCGGGCCCCGCCGTAACAGCAACCGCGTCGATATCTTTAAGCGTAAGCTGCGCCGCGCTCAACGCTTGGGTCACGCAAACATCGAGCTTTTCAACATGCGCACGCGCTGCAATCTCTGGCACCACACCGCCGAAATCGGCGTGCAAATCGGTTTGGCCGTGTATGATCGACGACAGTATTTCCGGCCCGCCACCTGATTGGCGCACGACAGCAGCGGCAGTGTCATCGCAGCTGCTTTCAATACCAAGGATCGTACAGGTTCGTGTCATGGGCTGTTCCGGTTGCGGTTTGTTCATGGGCAGGTAACACTTGGACAGGTTTCAAACAATGGTGCCCCGAATGCAGTCGACCTTAATCATCACACGACCTGCCCCCGACGGTGCAAGGTTTGCGGCCGCTTTTACGGGTGTGCAGGTTTTGCTGTCGCCCTTGCAGCGCATTGATCCGGTGGATGTGAACTGTTCGGCGTTGGGCGCGATATTCACGTCGACCAATGGTGTTGCGCAAGCTGAGCGGCTTGGCATGACGTCCGGTCCTGCGTGGTGTGTCGGGGATCGTACTGCGCAAGCAGCCCAAGCGGCTGGGTTTGATGCGGTGTCAGCGGGTGGCGATGTTGAAGACCTGCTGAACCTAATTTTATCCGACAGCCCTGAAATTTCCGTGGCTCATATACGCGGCCGCGATGCGCGCGGCGATCTGGCACCGCGATTGCGCGTCGCTGGGATCGACTGCGCAGATTGCATTGCGTATATCCAAACACCTGTTCCCATGACGACTGAGGCGCTGGATGCGATTAACGGGGCAGAACCCGTGATCATTCCCCTGTTCTCGCCGCGCGCCGCCACGCTATTGTTGGGTCAAGTAACGATGCAAGACAACGTGACGCTGATCGCGATAAGTAAAACTGTGGCGGCGGCCTTGGGCGATCACCGCATTATTCTGGCAGATCGTCCTGATGGGCCAGCAATGCTTAAGGCCAGCAAACACGCGCTTGCGACGGTGTGACACTGCGTAACGCGGCTTGAGGGTCGGGGCGCGGACATATACGATAGATGGGTGCCCATAATATTTGGGCAGTTTAGCGATGAAAGGGTTTGCTCGTGGCAAAACAACCAGCCAAAGGTCGCAAGACACCTCATAAGCCAAAGACGAAGCCAGCCGTGGTTAAGGCGGTTGAGGCCGATATTGTCGTGCCTGAGATTGTTGAAGCACCCGTTGTTGAAGCACCCGTTGTTGAAGAGCCGGTTCTGGCTGAAGAACCCGAGATTGAAGCCATAGAAATCCCTGTTGCCCCAGTAACAGGAGCTGAAAAAACTGGCTCAGTCATGCCGGCAGTTTTCGGTGGTCTTGTTGCGGGTGCTATTGGTTTTGGCGCGGCATATTTCGTTTTGCCCAAACCTGATACGACGTTGCCTGCACAAATCTCCGCGCAAGCGTCCGAGATTATCGAATTACGTGATCAGATTACAGCCATTCCCGCGCCTGATTTGACGGGGGTAGAGGCCGCTCAAACGGTAACGACAGATGCTTTGGCCGTTGCCAATGAACGCATTAATGCGCTGGAAGCCCGTTTGGATGACCTAAGCAACCGTGCTGGCGACAGCGGGTCTGTGTCCACTGCAGCTTATGAGGCCGAGCTGGATGCCCTACGATCCGAGATGGAAAACCTGCGCGGCACCGCAATTGCAGAACTCGAATCCGCCCGAGATCAGGCTGCAAAAATTGAAGACAATGCCGAGGCTGCGGCGCGTGCCGCCACTGGTCGTGCGGCCCTTGCGCGTATTCAGGGCGGCATGGAAACCGGCGCGCCATTGGGCGAAGCATTGGATGATTTAGCCGCCGCATTGCAGGGTGATGTGCCTGCCGCGTTAACAGCCGTGCGTGATGGCACGCCGACGCTTGCGGCATTACAATCGGACTTCCCAGCACTGGCCCGTGCTGCATTGGCAATTGCGCGTGCCGAGGGTGTATCTGGTGAAAGCGAAGGTGGTTTAGCCAGCTTTCTACGTAACCAATTTGATGTCCGCTCAGTCGCCCCAAAAGACGGTGATGGAGCCGATGCAATCTTGTCTCGCGCAGAAGCAACCCTACGTCAGGGGCGCCTGACCGATACACTTGCTGAAGTTGGCGCATTGCCAGAAGTGGCCCGCGCCGAGCTTTCCGATTGGATTTCGCTTGCAGAGTCGCGCGCAGATGCGCTCGCGGCGGCTGCGACCCTGTCCACATCCCTTAACGATAATTAAAGGCACCACCTTATGTTTTTGTCATTGATCAAAATTCTGTTGTTCGTCGCGGTCGTTATGGGGCTGACGTTTGGGGCCACGATGTTGATGGACGTGTCTGGCGGGGCCACTATCGCCATTGCTGGGATCGAACTCACATTGTCGCCATTGCAACTGACGTTTGCGCTTATCGCGTTGGTTGTGCTGGTCTGGTTGGGTCTGAAGCTGTTCAAATTCTTGATCGCAGCGTTCCGTTTCCTGAATGGCGACGAGACCGCGATTTCACGGTACTTTGACCGTAATCGCGAGCGTAAAGGTTTTGAGGCATTGTCCGAAGGGATGATGGCCTTGGCATCTGGCGAAGGCCACCTCGCGTTGACCAAAGCACAGCGCGCCGAAAAGCTGCTCAAGCAACCGCAACTGACCAACCTGCTAACAGCGCAAGCCGCCGAAATGACAGGTGACAAACGCACTGCCGAGGCAACTTATAAAAAGCTGCTGGAAGACGAGAAAACCCGTTTTGTCGGCGTGCGCGGCATCATGAAACAGAAACTGCAATCGGGTGATACCGAAACCGCGCTAAAGTTGGCCAAAAAGGCGTTTTCGCTGAAACCAAAGCATGAAGAAACCCAAGATGTTTTGCTAAAACTGCAAGCCAAGGCCGAAGATTGGAAAGGTGCCCGCGAAACGCTGGGTGCTAAGCTGAAATCTGGCAGTTTGCCGCGCGATGTGCACAAACGGCGTGATGCGGTTTTGGCATTGTCGGAGGCCCGCGATGTTTTGGCTGATGGCAAAGATATCGCGGCCCGTGAGGGTGCGATCGAAGCAAATCGACTGTCCCCTGATCTAATCCCGGCGGCCGTTATGGCTGCGCGCGCGTATATTGCGCAGGACAATGCACGCTATGCGGCACGTGTTTTGACCAAAACATGGGCGACAAAACCGCACCCTGATCTGGCCGCTGCGTTTGCACAAATTGCACCGGACGAGACACCTGCGGCCCGTTTAAAGCGGTTCAAGGCCCTGACCAAGCAATCCCCAACGCATCCCGAAACAATGATGTTGCTGGCTGAGCTGAACATTGCAGCCGAGGATTTTCCTGCGGCAAAACGGGCGCTTGGAGATCTGGTTGAAGCCGATCCAACCGCACGGAGCCTGACGCTGATGGCTGCGATTGAACGCGGTCAAGGCGCGGACGATGTTGTCGTGCGCGGCTGGTTGGCGCGCGCTTTGACAGCACCGCGTGGCCCGCAGTGGATTTGCGATAGCTGCCAGCATATTCACCCCGCTTGGACCCCGACCTGCGATAATTGCGAAAAGTTTGATACGTTGGCTTGGACAACGCCAGCTACGTCTGATGTCGCGATGCCTGCTGGGACAGAAATGTTACCGTTGATCGTCGGGCAGATTGCCGATCAATCGGTTGTAGAGGCAGACGTTGTCGACGCCGAGGTTATCGGGGAAACGTAGACCGGTCTTTAGTTCGCTTGGGATTCGAGCAGCTCGCAGAGCGCGGCATGACTCATTGGGCGCGCCAAACCATAGCCTTGCAGAATATCACACCCGATTGCGGTCGCGATTCTGGCGTGGGCATCGGTTTCTATCCCTTCGGCGACGACCTCGGCGCCGGAAAGCTTTGCTATTTCGACAATTGCAGCAACGATTTTGCGCTGCGCCTTGGACTTGACGATTGGCGTGATCAGCGCGCGGTCAATTTTCAGACGCTTCGGTGCGATCTTAAGAAAGCCGACAATCGACGCGTGCCCTGATCCGAAATCATCAATCTCAATTTCGATCCCGCCGGCCCGTAACATTTTGAGGTTGTTGACGAGGCACTCGGCATCCGATTCCAAAAACGTCGTTTCGAGAAGTTCAAAGCAAACTTTGTCGGCGGGAATGTTCAGCGCCTCCAGCGATTTGCCTAGCATCGGGTCACGCAATCGCGGCGACGAAATGTTCACCGACACACGGGGCACGTGGTCAGTGTGGGCTTCCCAGAGCACCTGATCAGCAAGTGCGGTTTTAAGAACTTGCGCGTCGATTTGACCAACAAGCCCATTTGCTTCGGCGGCGGGCAGAAAATTGTCGGGCATAACTAGACCGCGCTGACCAGACTGCCACCGCACCAGCGCTTCAACACCAATAATATTTCGATTCTTCGCACAGAACTGAGGTTGGTAGGCATTGATGAATTCGTTGGCTTTGATGCCGGTGGTGATGTCGTGATGTGAAAGCCGTCGAACGATCGCATCACCACGCATTCGCGCTTCGAAATGGCGGGCGCAGTTGCGACCATCCTGTTTTGCTTGATAAAGCGCGAGATCGGCAGCCACAAATGCGGCTGCAGTATTTGACCGCCCAGGAACATGGCTCGCAATGCCAATACTCGTTCCAAATGCGCAGACTTGTCCCTCAAAAATGTAGGGGGTTTGGGCCGCAGAAATAATCTGATGGGCGATATCGTTGAGTATATCGGTGCTATGAACCCCGTCCATTAAAACCACAAACTCATCCCCGCCAGCCCGTGCAACCAACCCTTTGTGACGTACAATATCACGGATAATGGATCCGACGTGGATAAGCACGGCGTCGCCCGCCGGATGGCCAAATGTATCGTTGATTTCCTTGAAGCGGTCTAAATCAATGTGCAGGACGGAAAACGCGGGGGGCTTTAGCTTTGCGGCGGCAGCGTCGATGATTGCGGTGTGAGTTTCGTCAAGTTTACGCCGATTCGCAAGCCCTGTGAGCGGATCGTGCCTGCTTTCGTGTTCCATCGCAGCGCAGGCTGCTTCCAACGCCATCGATTTTTCAACGTCATCGGTAATGTCGATGTTGACCCCAAGAACGCATGGCCCATCGCCATTGTAGTCATCAAGAAAGGTCGCCTTGCTGCGTATATAGCGAACCTCGCCTCCGGCCCGCAGAATGCGATATTCCTGGGAAAAATCGACCTTCCGCGCAAGCCTGTTGGGCGAATCTGCGACCACTCCATCTACATCGTCTGGATGAAGCCGTCGTAACCATTCAAGGTGAGGGCGGGTGTTTCGCCCGTCTGTGATGCCGTAAATCCTCAACGTTGCATCGTCCCAATGAACGGTTTGTTTTGCCAGATTAAGTCGCCAAAGACCGATGCCTGACACGTCGATGGCAAGCCTTAGCCGCTCTGTCTGGGAGCGCATTTTTTCTTCAATGTCTTTGAATTCTGTAATGTTAGTGTCTGTTCCGATCACGCGCTCCGGCTTGCCGTCAGCGCCGCGTGCAACAACTTGTCCGCGGCTTTGGATCCATATCCAGTCCCCGTCGCTACCTCGAAAGCGGTATTGATAGTTTACTTTGTCCGTGGTGCCGGAAGTTTGATCTTGGTGATGTGCGTGTAGTCCGGGCAGATCGGCGGGGTGCACGCTATCCATCCAGTTGCCGATACTTACCGTCTCGTCGTCATCGGATAATCCGTGAATTTGCCGCCAAGTGTCAGATTTATGGGGGTCTCCCTCGGGGGGCCAAGTATCCCAAATGGCTTGTTCTGCGCTCTCAAAGGCGGCTTCCCAGCGAAATTCCCGATCTAACAGATCATCCAAATCAGTCCATGTTTGCATAAATGGCGGCAGCGCAAAAAAGACGTGACCGACCCGCATTTTCTTATCGTCGAAGAGGGGCTGCAAAATACCGGCAATTGGTTGGGCGCCGACCGTGATCGTGTGTTGCGAACGATGCGATCCATTTGCTGCCTGACCTTTACTGATCGCTGCAAATGGGGCGCCACGTTGACAGGCATGCCCTACCGGAAGCCGCTTCAATAATGCGTCGTTTGCAAACGTTATATTACCCAAGATATCCACCAACACGGTGGGCGCATCAAATTTATCCAGCACCGAAACCAAAAGGTTGGGGGACGTCAGGGCGGGTCGCATATTCATGGCAAAGTCCAGATCAGTTCCCGTGACCGTATAGCGCCATCCTTAAGAACCTCTAAATACATGCCCAAGAATACGAACTATTTGACTGAATTGTTTTGGGTGTCTGTTGGTGAGGATAAGGCGATTGCGACCTTATTAAGCTGTGCGCCAAGCGGGTTGGACTTGCGCCAAACCATACCGATGTCGCGCGTTGGTGTGTGGTCAGTAAACCGCGCAACTGCTACGTTTGCAGACCGTGTTTCAATATTGACGGCCATGTCGGGCAGTAAGGTAACCCCCATGCCCGCGCCGACCATTTGCACCAATGTCGACAGGGAACTGCCGTCAAATCCATCCCACGGGCGCGCTGCCTGAATGTTGCAAAACGCCAGTGCCTGATCCCGAAAGCAGTGACCTTCTTCCAGCAGCAGCAGATGCATTTCCCCCAGCCTTTCGCTGCTTGGGACCGGTTGGTCGGCGTCGATCATTGGGCGCACCAGAACGAAATCTTCGGTGAATAGTGGGGCTTCAGTTAGGCTGGGTTCTGCGCTGGGCAATGCAAGAATTGCTGCATCCAGCCGCCCGTCTTTTAGGTCTTGTATTAAGCGCGGCGTCATCGACTCGCGGATTTGCAGATCAAGCCCGGGGTGGCTTTGACCCAACTGATGGATCATGCGGGGCAGCATGTAGGGCGCAACTGTCGGGATCACGCCAAGCCTTAATCGCCCGATCAGTTGATCCTGAGACGCGCGCGCGAAATCGCTAAGATCGTCAGCGGCTTGTAAGATTTCTCTGGCGTGGGGCGCAAGGGCTTGGCCAAATTGCGTCAGACTGACCGCACGCGGGTTGCGCTCGAACAATGGTGTGCCAAGTATCTGCTCCAGCTCTTTAATCTGCATCGACAACGCAGGTTGGCTGATCGCACAGCGGTCTGCCGCCCGTCCAAAATGGGCCTCGCGCGCAACCGATTCGAAATAGCGCAGATGTTTGAGGGTAAAATCAGCCATAAGTAAAACTTATCGCATCAATCAGGAGATTCAACTTAATTCAATCGCGTAGGTTTGTTAGAACGGTTCCAAACACATAACAAATCGGAGAACGACGATGGACGGAGCCGCGAACAAATGCCCAGCTTTGGGTGGCACTCATCAACAAAGCGCCAAAGGGAACACTGCTAACCAACATTGGTGGCCGAACCAACTTAGCCTCAAGATGCTTGCGCAGAACACCGCAGCGTCCGATCCGATGGGCGCAGATTTTGATTATGCAGAGGCATTCAAGGCGCTTGATCTTGATGCGGTCCGCGCTGACCTGACTGCGTTGATGACAGACAGCCAAGATTGGTGGCCTGCCGATTATGGTCATTACGGCCCATTCTTTATCCGCATGGCGTGGCACTCTGCGGGGACCTACCGCGTTGGTGACGGTCGTGGTGGAGCGGGCGCTGGTAATCTGCGGTTTGCGCCGCTGAATTCCTGGCCTGACAACGGCAACCTTGATAAGGCCCGCCGCCTGCTGTGGCCAATCAAAGCCAAATACGGCGCGTCCATTTCTTGGGCTGATCTGATGATCCTGACCGGCAACGTCGCGTTGGAATCCATGGGTTTTGAAACCTTTGGGTTTGCTGGAGGCCGTGCCGATATCTGGGAGCCAGAAGAAGACATCTATTGGGGTCCAGAAACCGAATGGTTGGACGACAAGCGCTACTCTGATCCACGCGAATTGGTTGGCGTTTTAGGTGCCGTGCAAATGGGTCTGATCTACGTTAATCCAGAGGGGCCAAATGGCAACCCTGATCCACTCGCGTCCGCCGCTGACATCCGCGAAACATTTGCGCGTATGGCGATGAACGACGAAGAAACTGTGGCGCTTGCTGCTGGTGGGCACACGTTCGGTAAGGGCCACGGCGCGACCAACCCAGACGGCCACGTGGGCCCAGAACCAGAAGGCGCATCAATCGAAGAACAAGGCCTTGGATGGAAGAACTCTTACGGTACAGGCAAGGGCGAGCACGCGATCACGTCCGGTCTTGAGGGCGCTTGGACAGGCAACCCGATCAAGTGGGACATGGGTTATTTCGACAACCTGATGGGCTATGAATGGGAATTGGGTCAAGGGTCTGGCGGCGCACATCAGTGGTATCCAAAAGGCATGGACGCCAATGTTCCCGACGCGCATATCGCTGGTAAAAAACACCTGCCAACGATGTTCACAGCCGACATCGCGCTCAAGGCAGACCCGATCTACCGCGAAATATCAGAGCGGTTCCACAAGAACCCTGATCAATTCGCAGATGCGTTTGCACGTGCCTGGCACAAGCTGACGCACCGCGACATGGGGCCGTTTGAACGTGGCTTGGGCAAACTGGTTCCGTCCGAGGCCCAGCTATGGCAAGACCCAATTCCAGCGGTGAACCATGATCTGGTGTCCGATGCAGACGTCGCTGACCTGAAGGCAAAATTGCTTGATTGCGGTGTAACAGTGTCTGAATTGGTCAACACGGCATGGGCGTCCGCGTCCACATACCGTGGGTCTGACAAGCGTGGTGGTGCCAATGGTGCGCGCGTGCGTTTGGCACCACAAAAGGATTGGGCTGCAAACCAGCCGGATGCTTTGGCAACTGCGCTGGGCAAGATCGAAGCCGTGCAAGTCGCGTTTAACGCTGCTGGCGGCGCGCAGATTTCGCTGGCCGATACTATCGTGCTTGGTGGTGTGGCTGCGGTTGAAAAAGCGGCTGACGCTGCGGGCCATGCGGTGGCTGTTCCGTTCACTGCGGGTCGCATGGACGCATCCCAAGAGCAGACGGATGTTCATTCCGTTGATGCGCTTGAATTGAAAGCCGACGGTTTCCGCAATTACCTGCGCGCCGGTCAAGCCCGCGCCGCGTCGGAACTATTGGTTGATCGTGCGCAATTGCTTACACTGACTGCGCCGGAAATGACCGTGCTTGTTGGCGGCATGCGTGTGCTTGGTGCGGGTGCTGGCACAGCGGGTCAATTCACGAACAATGTTGGCGCGCTGACCACTGACTTCTTTGTGAATCTGCTTGATATGGGCACGCAGTGGTCCAAGTCTGGCGATGCATTCGAGGGCCGCGATGATGCGGGCAACGTCAAGTGGACAGCAACCGAAGTTGACCTGATCTTTGGCTCCAACTCAGTGCTGCGCGCATTGTCAGAAGTCTATGCGGCCGACGACGCCAAGGGCAAGTTTGTGACTGATTTTGTTGCGGCATGGACCAAGGTGATGAACCTCGACAGGTTCGACATCGCATAACACAATTCGGGCGGCGTTTTGATGCGCCGCCCGACCATTACAGGATGTGAAACGCATCCCTGATTTGTTTGTCCTGATCGCTGCTCAAATACTGCGGATGATGCGACGACAACACCTCCTTTGCTTTCTCATTTGCCCTGTCCCACGCGGTCAATGATCCGGCCTCTGCCCATGTACGGGGCTGCTCGCGGTCGGCCATTTCGGGATAGTGGTAATCACGTTCCATCGCCGCAAGTGTATGATCAGACCCAAGAAAATGCCCATCGCCAAGCACGGACGCGACAATCGCATCAAAACCTAGGTTTTCGTCGGTCACCTCGACCCCGCGCAGGGTGCGGTAGGTCATCGCGTGCATCTCATTATCCAAAATAAAGGCCTCAAAACTGACGCCCAGCAACGCCGACGTCATGCCAGAGCTTTCATAGATCAAGTTGCCACCAGCCAAAGCCGCCGCCAGCGACGTCATCCCCTTTTCAACACCGTATTGCGCGTCAATCGCTTTGGCGTCGGTCATCGACGCGGCCACACCGGACGGCAGGCCAAGCCAGTTGGACAATTGCGCGGATGCGGCGTTCAGCAAGGTCGTCTCCCCGCCACCACCAGCAAACGCGCCACTGCGCAGATCAATCACAAGCGGCCAGTTGGAAAACACCATCGGAAAGCCGGGCGATATGACGTTGACCATCACCAGACTAGCAAGCGTTTCGGCCAGCGATTGCGCAAGAAAACCCGCCATTGTTGCAGGCGCGGTCGCCCCGGCTTGGGCGGCGGTAATGCATGACATTGGGATATTGTGCTCAATGCATTTGTAAACGACATCAACCGCGTCCTCGCCAAACCGCATCGGCGAAATCACGGGGCTAATGTGTGTTTTCACAAATGGACGCTCAGCGAATTTACCTTCACCACCCGCCGCAATGTCAAACAGATGCACAATCGGATCGACGGTTTCGGCAACCGTAAAGGCGGTGGCCACAGGCTTGGTTGTGTTCTTCATCAGCGCATAAGCAGTGTTCACATCAAGGTCGATAATCTCTGGTACGTCGGTGGCAATACAGCAGCGGGTAAACCACGCAACGTTATCAAGCGTGTCTTGCAAGCGGGTAAAATTGTGCAGGTCTTGCAGGGTCGACGGGCGGTACAATCCACTGTGCAAATCCAGCGTATTTACAGCCGCGCCGCCAGTGCCAAAATAGACCCTATTGCTGCCCACTTCGATA
>CAJXTP010000055.1 GCA_913061335.1 uncultured Loktanella sp. | reverse complement strand
CCATCGGTTTGATCCCCGACGTCGGCGGCACCTACCTGCTTGCGCGCGCGCCCGGTTTTGTCGGGACTTACCTCGGCCTAACCGGCGCACGCATGTCCGCAGGTGACGCCATTTTCGCAGGCTTCGCAGACCACTACATTCCGCAACAATATTGGGATGACATAAAATCTACGCTTGCACGCACTGGAGATATTGCCGCCCTGCCCGAATACGCCCCACCACCGGCACCGCTAGCGGACAAACAAACCGCGATCGACGCAGCCTTCGCGGCTGATAACCTATCCGACATCCTGACAGGCCCGCTGGACGCAGACATGCAAAAACCACTAAGCCGGAACTCCCCTCTCGGAATGGCCTGCGGCGTGATCCTGATTAACCGCGCCCGCGAAGATGGCACCATCAATGGCGCCTTGGCACAAGAATACCGGTTCACGCACCGCGCCGTTGCGCAATCCGATTTCATCGAAGGGATCCGCGCAGCCATCATCGACAAAGATCGCAAACCACGCTGGCAGGCTTTGACAGACACCGCCGTGACCAACATGATTGCCCCACTTGGGCCAAACGCATTTGAAGTGACAGGAGAAACGCCATGAGAATTGGATTTATTGGTTTAGGAAACATGGGGCTGCCCATGGCAATAAACCTACAGGCCGCAGGGCACGACGTCATTGGGTTCGACACCATTGCACGCCCAGAGGGGATCAACCTAGCCTCCGACGCTGCAGGTGCAGCAAAGGACGCCGATGTCGTCATTACCATGCTGCCAAATGGGAAAATACTGCAAGCCGTCGCTGCCCAAATTCACCCTGTCATGAAGGCTAATGCGGTCCATCTTGATTGCTCAACCGTTGATGTAGAAAGCGCGAGGATCGTCGCGCAAGATGCTGATAATCAAAACTTAATGTCCGTCGACGCTCCCGTATCAGGTGGGATCGGTGGGGCCACCAACGGCACACTAACATTCATGGCCGGTGGCGCAGAAACTGCATTCGCTGCCGTCGAACCGCTCTTTGAAATCATGGGGCAAAAAGCCGTGCATTGTGGCCCAGCAGGCAACGGGCAAGCTGCAAAAATTTGCAACAACATGATCCTTGGCGTCACAATGATCGCGACCTGCGAGGCGTTCGTACTTGCAGATAAACTCGGACTTGATCGTCAAGCAATGTTCGATGTTGTCAGCACGTCTTCAGGATATAGCTGGACCATGAACGCATATTGCCCCGCACCGGGCATCGGGCCGCAGTCGCCAGCCGACAATGATTACACACCAGGTTTTGCTGCGGAATTGATGCTTAAAGACCTCAACCTAAGCCAGCTCGCAGCCCAAGCGGCCAATGCAGATACCCCAATGGGGGCCGCTGCAACCGCGCTTTATACGCAATTCGTCGATTACGAAGACGGCATGGGAAAAGATTTTTCAGCCATGCTGCCGCGCTTTGAAAAGCGAAACAGGGATAGCTAAATGGCTCCGCATTTTGCTCAGTTTGCTGCAGATTTAACGCCGCAAGATCTCCCAAGCGAGGTATTGACCGTCTTGCGGCGATCGCTCCTTGATACAATCGGTGTCGCGGCCATTGGGCGAACCACTAAAATGGCGGCACTGGCACGCAGCGTCGCTCCCATAATGGGTGGCGCTGGCGCCACATCCGCACGCATTTTGATGGACGGCACTCCGGTCAGTACCACAGCCGCCGCAATGGCGGGCGCAATGACCGTCGATAGCGTCGACGCTCACGATGGCACATCACCTTGCAAAGGGCATGCTGGTTCGGCCATTTTTCCTGCACTTTTTGCCTTTGCCGATGGACGCGACATCATTGGCGCGGAATTTGCGGCGCTATTGGCCGTCGGCTACGAAGTCGCTTACCGCGCGGGTTTGGCACAACACGCAACATGTGCGGACTACCATACGTCCGGTGCTTGGACCGCTATTGGGGTGGCTACTGCCTATGCCAAGGGCCTAGGTTGCGACATGTACACCATCCGGCAAGCCGCTGGAATCGCTGAGTATCATGGTCCACGTAGTCAGATGATACGTTGCATAGATCACCCGACAATGGTGCGCGACGGGGTTGGCTGGGGCGCGCCGTCAGGGGTCACTGCGGCCTATTTGGCAAAGGCAGGTTTCACAGGTGCGCCTGCTTTGACGTGTGAACAAACACCCGAATTCTGGACCGATCTCGGCACCAACTGGCGGCTCGTCAGCGACACCCACTACAAGCCATATCCGTGCTGCAGATGGGCCCATCCGGCAATTGATGGCGCTGCGGACTTGATGCGTGACCACAAGCTGCACCATTCCGACGTCGCCTCCGTAGATATCAAAACCTTCCACAACGCGACCCGACTTGCAGGGCAATCCCCACAAACGCCCGATGAATTCGCCTATGCAATCGCTTTTCCGGTGTCGACGATGATCGTACGCGGGCAAATCGGCGTGACCGAACTTGACGATGCGACCCTACAAGACCCCGACATCTTGCGTATTTCGCGCAACACGCAGTTGATCGACGACCCGCATCTTACCAAAATCAGCGACGGAAAACGGTGGGCCGCAGTCAGCATCAAAACCCACGACGGGCGGCAATTCAACGCCCCTGCCCGCACACCGCGAGGCGACGCTGATATGCCACTGTCTGACGCCGAGATCGCGCAAAAATTTCACCTATTTGCCGACCCCGTGTTAGGCCAGCGCCGCGCAAACGAAATTGAAGCGCTCGCTGGAGAATTTGACACGCTTGATGCCGTGGATTTTAGCCGTCTCATCGACCTATGTCTTAGCCACCCTTAGGTTTCAGCATCTCCGCAAGATAATGGCCAGTGTGGCTTTCAGCGACCTTAGCGACCTGTTCAGGCGTGCCTGTGGCCACAATCTGACCACCACCATCGCCGCCCTCGGGGCCGATATCGATCACGTAATCCGCAGTCTTTACGACATCCAAATTGTGCTCGATTACAACAACTGAATTACCTTGATCAACCAATTCATGCAGTACTTCCAACAGCTTGCGCACATCTTCAAAATGCAAGCCAGTCGTCGGCTCGTCCAATATATACAAGGTGCGACCAGTCGACTGACGGGCCAGCTCCTTTGAAAGCTTCACACGTTGTGCCTCACCGCCAGACAGGGTCGTCGCCTGCTGACCAACCTTGATATAATGCAGCCCAACACGGACTAGCGCATCCATTTTGGTACGGATCGACGGCACAGCTGTAAAGAACCCCTGCGCTTCTTCCACTGTCATATCCAGCACGTCGGCGATTGATTTACCCTTAAACTTAATCTCAAGCGTTTCGCGATTATACCGCGCACCCTTACAAGTCTCGCAGGTCACATACACATCAGGCAGAAAATGCATTTCGATCTTAATGACGCCGTCACCGTGACACGCCTCACAGCGGCCACCTTTGACGTTAAAGCTAAAGCGACCAGGCTTGTACCCGCGCGCTTTAGACTCTGGCAGGCCAGCAAACCATTCACGCATCGGCGTAAACGCACCGGTATATGTCGCAGGGTTGGACCGCGGTGTCCGGCCAATCGCGCGCTGGTTAATGTCGATGACCTTATCAAGGTGCTCAAACCCTTTGATGGTCTCACATGGGCCCGGCGTTTGACGGGCACCGTTCAGCTTCATTGATGCGTTTTTAAATAGCGTCTCGATCGTCAAGGTCGACTTACCGCCACCAGACACACCAGTCACACAGACAAATTGCGCCAGTGGAAAATCAACTGTGATATTCTGCAAATTGTTGCCCGTCGCCTTGACCACGGTCAGCTTTTTCTTGCTGCCCTTGCGGCGTTTGATCGGCACGGGGATCTCACGGCTACCCGTAAGGTACTGTCCGGTAATAGAATTTGGATCAGCCATAATATCGGCAGGGGTCCCCTCAGACACCACACGGCCACCATGCACACCGGCGCCCGGACCAATATCAAACACATAATCAGCCTCGCGAATGGCCTCTTCATCGTGTTCCACAACAATTACGGTATTACCCTGATCGCGCAGATTTTTAAGGGTCGTCAACAAACGGTCATTGTCACGCTGGTGCAGGCCAATCGACGGCTCATCAAGCACGTAAAGCACACCTTGCAGGCCAGATCCGATCTGCGACGCCAACCTAATCCGCTGGCTTTCACCACCCGACAGCGTACCCGAATTCCGGCTTAGCGACAGGTAATCAAGCCCGACATTATTCAAAAATCCAAGACGTTCGCGGATTTCCTTAAGGATCGCGACCGCAATTTCATTGTTTTGTTTACTCAAATCAGCGGGCACCGATTTGCACCACTCATACGCTTCTTTTATCGAAAGCTGTACGACTTTGCCAACGTGGGAATCGCCAATGCGGACCGCCAACGCCTCTTCGCGCAAACGGTATCCATCACACGCGGCGCAATGGCGGTTATTCTGAAAACCTTCAAATTCTTCGCGAATCCAATTACTGTCGGTCTCACGGTACCTGCGTTCCATGTTTGGGATCACGCCTTCAAACGGACGACTAACCTGATAAACGCGGCCACCCTCGTCATAGCGGAACTTGATCTCTTCCTTGCCAGACCCGCGCAGGAACACCTCTTGGACCTTCGGATCAAGGTCTTTCCAGCGCGCGTTTTTGTTGAATCCGTAATGCTTGGCAATCGATTCAATCGTCTGCAGGAAGTATGGCGATTTCCCCTTACGCCAAGGGGCCAAGGCACCATCGGCAATCTTGAGCGTAACATCAGGGACAACGAGCGTTTCGTCGAAAAACAGCTCAACCCCTAAACCGTCACAGCTTGGGCAAGCCCCAAACGGCGCGTTAAACGAAAACAGGCGCGGCTCGATCTCGGGGATCGTAAAGCCACTGACAGGACAGGCGAAATTCTCTGAAAACGTCAGGCGTTCTGGATCGCCTTCCGATGGGGCAGTTTCCAGAATTGCAATACCATCAGCCAGATCAAGCGCGGTGCGCAAACTATCAGCAAGCCGCGTTTCTAACCCTTCGCGGACAACAATCCGGTCAACAACGACATCAATATCGTGGCGGAATTTTTTATCAAGCGTCGGCGGCTCATCCAGCTCGTAAAACTCACCATCAACCTTCACACGTTGAAAGCCAGCTTTACGCAGCTCCAAAAATTCCTTGCGATATTCGCCCTTACGGTCACGCACAATTGGGGCCAACAAATATCCGCGTGTCCCATCCTCGAGCTTGATAATCCGGTCGACCATATCTTGCACTTGTTGCGCTTCAATCGGCAAACCCGTCGTCGGAGAATACGGCGTGCCGACGCGGGCATAAAGCAAACGTAGATAATCGTAAATTTCGGTGATTGTACCGACGGTCGAACGGGGGTTCTTGGACGTCGTCTTTTGCTCGATCGAAATGGCAGGACTGAGACCGGAGATGTGATCCACATCCGGTTTTTCCATCATATCAAGGAACTGACGGGCATAGGCCGACAGGCTTTCGACATACCGCCGCTGGCCCTCAGCATAAATCGTATCAAACGCAAGGCTGGACTTACCTGACCCGGACAAACCAGTGATCACCACCAGTTTATCGCGCGGAATATTCACGTCGATATTTTTCAGATTGTGTTCGCGCGCGCCGCGCACTTCGATGTTCTTCAACTCGGCCATTTTGCCCCCCAGCAAGGTGTTCCTTACCAGATAGTGGCATCGACAAGGATCGCCACCCTAAATAGAGAACAATCCACGAACATGCGAGATTTATTTACGCGGCGCAGGCAATTACATGTGGATCACGCGGTCATATGCGTCCAGCACGCTTTCGTGCATCATTTCGGATAACGTCGGATGCGGGAAAACCGTGTTCATCAGGTCTTCTTCGGTGGTCTCCAATTGGCGGCCAACGACATAGCCTTGGATCAGCTCAGTTACCTCAGCGCCAATCATATGCGCACCCAACAGTTCACCTGTTTTGGCGTCAAAAATCGTCTTTATCAGGCCATCGGGTTCACCCAAAGCAATCGCCTTGCCATTGCCGATGAAAGGGAAACGGCCAACTTTGATGTCATAACCCAGCTCTTTTGCCTTCGCTTCGGAATAACCAACCGAAGCGACCTGCGGGTTGCAATATGTGCAGCCGGCAATGCTTTCAGGTTTGACGGGATGGGCATGTTTACCTGCGATCAGCTCCGCGACCATAACACCTTCGTGGCTCGCTTTATGCGCCAACCAAGGCGCACCCGCGATATCGCCGATTGCATACAGCCCATCGATACCCGTGCGGCAAAATTCATCCGTCACAACATGTGTGCGGTCCAGCTTCACGCCCAACGCTTCCAAGCCAAGGTTTTCGACGTTGCCGACGATACCAACCGCAGAAATGACCGTGTCAAATTCCTCAGTGATAACCTTACCGCCAGTTTCAATATGCGCCGTAACCTTGCCTTTGCCGCGGTCCAGCTTTTTGACCATCGATTTCTCCATGATCTTCATGCCCTGCTTCACAAACTGCTTTTTGGCGAATGCGGAAATTTCGGCGTCTTCCACGGGCAACACGCGATCCATCACTTCAACAACAGTCGTATCAGCACCCAACGTGTTGTAAAAGCTCGCAAATTCGATGCCAATTGCACCAGAACCAATAACGAGCAACTTCTTAGGCATCCGTTTTGGCGTCAACGCATGCTTATACGTCCACACCAATTCACCGTCAGCCTCAAGGCCAGGCAATTCACGCGCACGCGCACCTGTGGCCAAAACGATATTTTTGGCCGTTAATTCTTCAGTACCCTTATCGGTTTTCACGCTAACCTTGCCCTTGGTAGGCAACGTGGCTTCACCCATAATCGTCGTGATCTTATTTTTCTTCATCAACTGCGAAATTCCGCCAGAAAGTTGACCGGCAATTTTGCGGCTTCGCTTCACCACAGCATCAAGGTCGTAACCGATGCCATCGGCCTTTAGGCCAAACTCTTTGGCGCGCTGCATCAGATGGAACACTTCAGAAGACCGCAACATCGCTTTGGTCGGGATACACCCCCAGTTCAGGCATATGCCACCCATATGCTCGCGCTCAACAATTGCGACGTTCATACCAAGCTGTGCGCCACGGATTGCAGCAACATATCCACCAGGGCCCGCGCCAATCACAATCAGATCAAAACTCTTCGTCGCCATCATTCGTCCTCCAGAAATAGAATTAGTTTGATGTTAAACTATTTTCCTCCGGACCTCTAGTGACCTTAAGACATGGCCGCTATTGCGACGGCGCATTCCTTCTAATTGGCTCGCTTTTTCGCTGCCACAACACAGTTTCTTCCCTTTGCTTTGGCCGCATATAACGCCTCATCTGCTTGTTTTAGCAACACTTGCGGCGACGATCCATGTGTCGGGTAAAACGATACACCAGCCGAGATTGTGATACGTGGTAAAGCCCCGTGAACATAACGTGCCTTTGTCTCTCCAATCCCAATTCTAATTTTTTCAGCCAGAGCTTCAGAGGCTTTTGCTGTGCAATTTGGCGCAATCACCGCAAACTCTTCTCCGCCCATGCGGCATGCAACAGCGCCAGTTGGGATGATTTCGAGAACCTTTTCCGAAATTGCCTGCAAAACAACATCACCTGCGTCGTGGCCATGGTTGTCGTTGAACAACTTGAACTTATCAGCATCAAAAGAGATTAGCCCGACCCCCTTTTCACCCACGTTTGGAGCCCCTAAGAAACGCCGCATCGCATCCATAAAGAATCTTCGATTGTATAGACCTGTTAATGGATCCCTGATGGATTGTGCATGCAATTCATCACGCAATTTCACATTGGCAATCGCCATTGATATGTGTTCGCCGCAGCGGATTGCAAATGATTGTGGATCAAGGATGTCGTGCTCTGCTCGGTCAAGATCAAACTGAATATGCAGCAATCCGACTGTATCCCCATGCGCAATAATTGGGACACATATATATGGCGCATCGCCCTGATGATTTTGTCCGCGCACATGATCACACAAAAAGCTAAGCCCATCGGACTCAAACTGGTAGCTACGTCCACGCCTTAAGGCCCAACATCCGTCCGGTGCCATCTGGGCCAATGCAGCTGGTTGTGCCCAACTACAGGCCCCTTCCAACACATCGCGCGAATTGGAATAGACCATCAATTCACCGCGTGTTTGCGGCAACAACTTAACCATAAACGCCTGAACGATCTCGAACAGCTCAGTCAACGTCTTGCAGGACTGCAGCCATTCATCGAGCCGGCCCAACATTTCCGCTTCTTTCTGACGGCGCCGCTCTTTTTGCAAAACGTCGAGGGCGCGGCGCTCCGATTCTGCGGCCCCATCAATGGCATTTGCTAACTTAATGGCATCGCGACGCGCCTCAGTTACGTCGGTAAAGGTCACCACATATCCACCACCGCGTGATGGACGCGCATTCGTGCTCACGATCCGGCCCGACGGGATCAGGCGATCAAACGAAAACGGTTTATGAGCGCTAAATTTTATGCTGGCAGCTTTGCGTGCTTCCGCGTCAAACTCTCCGCGCGCTTCAGCCGATTTCAAAAACGCATTCCGCTCGGTTCCGATGCCAATATCTTCACCAGAAAGCTCAAGAACGTCGTAGATACGGGTGTTATGCATTTCGCAAATTCCCTCTGCAGACCACACGATGATGCCCTGCTCCATGATGTTCATGATTTGCATCGCCAAATTTGGCGGCGCCTTCTGTGGGGCAGCGTCGCTATCGACAAGCCAGCTTTTTCGCGCCGGTGGCGTATTGGATAAATCGTTCATCAGCAGCCTCTGGTTATGCCAAACCAAGGCTAATGTCAGAAAGTGTTCATCACGTTAACGGCATTTACGCCATCGCCGCCATATGTGCGCGGAACGCCGCGCCATAGCCGCCATCATCCAAAAACGTCTGTTCAGCAGGTGTCATTGCGCGACCAAGGGCAGCGTTACGGTAAGGGAAACGTCCAAATTTACGTATTATCGCACGGTGCACACGTGCGTGCTCCAGCGTGCCCGAACCTGTATCAGGAAGGCGAGAATGAATAAGCCGCACCGCGCGATCTTGGTCAATCAAGTTTTCGGAATGCATCAATGGCATATAGAAAAACATGCGGGCAGGTTCGGATATTGCGCGATCCCATTCGCGGTCGATCGCCACTTTTGCGGCAGCGCGAGCGGCCTTATCGGACGCAAACGCACGCGCATCATCGCGGTACATGTTGCGTGAAAATTGATCGGTCATGATAATATAGGCCAAAGCCCCTGCAGGGTCGGTCAGCCAAAGTCCACAGGCGCCAACTTGACTGCGTTCCCACGTAAACTCAAACCGGTCCCGTATATCGTCGTCCACCGCTTTGTCTGCGCGGTACCACCCATCAGGGCCCAATTCATCGAGCCAAAACGCCAGAATCTCATCTGCTTGTTTCACTTGTCTTTTCCCTCCCACGGGTCACTAACACTAACCTACATGTGCAGGCAGGTCTGACAAGATATACTTAGGAAACAGTGTCATTTTCTGCGATTTCTTCTTCGGCGTCGCTATACACCTCTTGGGCGACCTCCGCCGCGATTGGCGTCGAGGTGGCCGAAATGGCTGCATATGGCACGGTATCCACGTCATCCCAATCGGCACGACTACGGCGGGTCATCCGGTAGGCAGCATACAGCCCCATCAAAAACATCAGCACAGCCGAGAACATCCAGAACCCGTTAGCGCCAATTGCATCCATCATATAACCAACGGTCAACGGACCAGCGATCGCACCAATACCGTTGATAAACAGCAATCCACCGGACGCTGCAGCCATGTCCTCACGCTCCAGATAATCATTGGTATAGGCAATCAGCAGTGCATACAGCGGGTTTGACGTGCCACCCAAGATCGCAGCACTCAACAATATAAGTGTAAAATTGTCGGTGACGAAAAATGCTAACAACGCGCCAGCGGCCCCAACAAACCCGACGGCCATAATCAATATGCGCCGATCAATCCGGTCCGACATCCAACCAATCGGATATTGCGCAATCAAGGCCGACACATAAATCACCGACACAAAGATCGAAATCTGGCTCACGCTCAGGCCAACACGGACCCCGTAAACCGCCGACATGCCGAACTGTGCGGAAAACACGCCGCCCAACAGGAACATGCCAACGCAGCCCAACGGGGACGCTTCAATCAAACGGCGAATCGTCATCGGCTTAGTTTGCGCAAATTGCGGCATTGGACGGATCGAAAGCAAAATCGGGGCAAACGCCAAGGACACGAACACCGATGGAATAATAAACAATGCGTAGCCGGACACATCGCCTTGCGTCACGATGTATTGGGCGGCCACAATGCCAGCCATCTGAACCATCAAATACAGCGACAACGCCTTGCCGCGTGTGTCGTTGGAGGATGCATCGTTCAACCAGCTTTCGGCCGTTACATAAACGCCGCAGAAACAGAACCCGATGATGACACGGCCAAGCGTCCACGCCCAAGGCTCAACAAGCAACGGATACAGGATCAAAACTGCGGAAATCGTCGACCCAAGGGCGGCAAACACACGCACGTGGCCGACACGCTGGATCAACTTTGGGGTCAAACGAGAACTGAAAAGGAAGCCAACAAAATAGGCCGACATCACAACAGACAGCTCAAACGTCGTGAACCCTTCCATGTCGCCGCGCAGGCCCAGCAACGTTCCCTGCAAACCGTTGCCGATCATCAACATGAACATGCCAAGGAACAACGCCCATGATCCGGTCATAACTTGTAACATTGGCGTGCCCTTTTGCTGACTATTTATGCTCGATTAACAACTATTTTCGAAACGCCTAATGCCGCTTCGCGACACATCACCCAATAGCCGCGTCGCTCGTGTCTTTCGACGGAAATAATATTGATCCATCGCCATAAGAAAAGAACCGATAATCGTTGTGGATGGCATGTGTGTAAATCGCCTTAATCCGGTCCACCCCCATCATAGCAGACACCAACATCATCAGCGTAGACTTGGGCAGATGAAAGTTCGTCATCAGCGCGTCTGCCACCTGAAACGTAAATCCCGGCGTGATGAAAATATCCGTTTCACCTTCCCAAGGTTTGATCTGGCCAGACCTTGCGGCACTTTCAATCAGACGCAGCGCAGTGGTGCCCACCGGAATAACCCGTCGCCCCTCAGCCTTGGCCGCTGCAATCAAATTTGCAGCCTCAGCCGTAACTTCGCCCCACTCGGCGTGCATCTTATGATCAGCCACGTCATCAACTTTTACAGGTAAAAACGTGCCCGCGCCGACGTGCAATGTGACATGCACAAACTGAACGCCCATCTGTGCCAACTGATCCAGCAGATCACCGTCAAAATGCAGCGACGCGGTAGGGGCCGCCACAGCACCCGCATTCTTGGCCCAATAGGTCTGATAATCCGTCTTATCGGCATCATCCGCATGGCGCTTGGCCGCAATATAAGGCGGCAACGGCATCGCACCAACCGCGTTCAAAGCGGCATCAAAGTCATCACCCTTGATATTGAACCGCAGCGCCGCCTGCCCATCAGCGCGCCCGACAACCTCGGCCTGCAATGTGTCCGAGAACACAATCACCTCGCCATCGCGGATTTTCCTCAGCGGCTTAACCAATGCACCCCAAGTGCCGTCAGCGCGCGGGTCCAGCAAGGTAACGTCCATCTTAGACGCCGTCATACCAAGCTCGCCGTTACGGTGGCGCATTCCAAAAAGCCGCGCAGGGATAACCTTGGTGTCGTTCAACACCAGCACGTCACCGCTGCGCAAAACCTCGCCCAAATCGGCAACCGTTGACTCAGTTATCTGATCACCATGGGCAATCAACAGCTTGGCTGCGGTGCGCGGCTTTGCAGGGCGCACCGCAATCAGCCGCTCTGGCAACTCAAAGTCAAAATCGGACAGCTTCATTGGGTCACCTCTGGTGGGGCGCGGCGGAATATCTCTCGGAACATACCGGGCGTAAATGCGGACAACGGGTTCACCGACACAACAGGCGCTGCGGCGGCACCTGTCAGGTTAAAGTTGAACCCAATCAGCCCTTCACCCTTGCGGGTCAAAAACGCACCAATACCATTGAGCAGATAAAACGGCGACACAACCCCTTGGAAATCAACTTGTTTACTGGCGAGCGTGTAAATCCCATCGAGCGAAATGCCAAGCCCCGGTCCAACAGCGCTTGACTGGGTGACAATCACCTCAGACGGGGTCAGGCGGAACGACGCGTCCACTTCGTCAAATGCCAGCCCCTGCCCGTCCAGCTGACGCAGCAAACCGACAACGCTAATAGAATCCAACAAAGCGGCCATCGCCGGCGCATCGCGGACCCGCAGATCGCGCACCAAAAGATCACCGTCAAACGTACCCGCATCACCCGCAGGGCGCAAAGTCAGATCAAGCGATCCACCCACACCGTTTTTCATGAACCCAGCAGCGCCAACAACGCCGCCAGCATCATCAGATAGAAGACGGATCGCAGACCGTCCGTTTTGTGGCGTAACGGTTCCCAACACCTGCGGTCCGCCGTTCACACGTCCGGTAAAATCCCCCGAGAAACCACCCGACCCGTCAAAATCTCCTTGAAAATCGTGCAGCGCAATACCTTCGGTGATTTGCAATCGGTCCAACCGCAACGCAAGCGGACCCGCATCGCTACGACCCGCGCCAAACGCGGCACCGCGCAGATCAACGCGTCCCTGCCCAATTGACACACCAACAGGGCGGCCTTTGCCGCGCCCGCGCAACGTGACCCGCGCATTCAGCCAATCACCAATCTGCACCTGCGAAAATCTGGCTTCATTCAACGTCCCGTTTCCATTCAGTGTGACAGCACCTTTGGCCTGTAGACCACCACCGCTGACCTCTAAAGTGGTGACCTGGGGCGCATCACCAAGCGTGCCAGCCACGACTAAATCACCGCCAGCGGACGGTGACTTACGCCAACCAACTGCCGGTAAAGCCACCTCAATACCGCGCAAATTTGACGTCAGTCTAAACGCGGGTGGGCTGCCTGCAGCCAGATCAACCACCAGATCACCCTGCCCCGATCCAGTGACGGTGCCGTCGGGCAATGCAATGTTGAACGCATCCAAAAACCTAGGCGATAAATCGACCGTGGCGCGCATCTGACTTTTGCCCGCGTTCGCGCCACCAAATCGGTTGTCCCAGACGGCATCAGCCGCGACACCGTCCAAACTGACCGGTCCTGCAATCTGCATGCCTGCATTATCTACGTTTAGCCGCATACGGTCCGCCCGCAATGCGCGGCCCATAATAATCGTGTCACTGCGCAGGTCATGCAAATCCGCGGCAATCTCATACGAAATTTGGTCCCGCGGCACGCCCTTAACCAACGGAAACCGAACCACCCCCGTCACAAAAGCACGACCTTGCGCCATTGTGACCGATTGATTGGCCTTGGAAATAAACTCAAATGGCTCGCGGTCGAGCAACGACAAGGCGGCCGTTATCGTGCTGTTTAGCACCAGATTAAGCTCCGCATCACCACCAGGTCTGCGGGTGTCCAAAACCTTGAATGTTGTGCCTGCTAGTTCAGCGCGACCACCCTGCCGGGCGGTGACAAACCCACGATCAAGCGACATAACCAACTGACCGTCTTGCATATGCCCAACGCCGCGCGCGCCTGATATCGGCGGCATTGTGCGCATGAATGTGATGTCAGATTCTTCAAAATCAAAGCGGGCCGCCATCACGGGCCTTTCGCCCTGCACGGCGCGAATGCCCACAGCTGCATCGCGCACAATGCCACCGGCCACATTGCGGTCCAACCAATCGCGACTGCGCTTTTTTAGGGTCTTTGGCCAAAAATCCGTGAACCGTTCGGTCGCCATTTGATCCGCCTGCAAATCAATTGCAGCGCGCCATCCATCCAGCGTGGCACTGATTAGGCCTGATCCAATGACGTGCGTGTCGCCCTCAACCAAGGCCACCTGCCCCAACTCAACGGCAAACGGATCAAACAGCAATCGCATATCGACAGACAACGGCGGCACCACAAGACCATCAGGATACCATTCACCTTGCGCCAAAGTGATTTCCGGAAACGCGAATTGCGCCACAAGCGCCTGCGGAATGCCGTCCACCTTGTCGCGCAAATAGGCACGACCAGAGGCGTTAATCCGGCCCGCAGCGGCATCCACCTCAATCTGGTCAAAGCTGATCAAATCCGTCGTGGGATCATATGTCAGATAGGCTTTGGCACCATCAAAAGTGACCGGATCGGTCGCCGCATTGGGCTGCAACGCGCCTGCACCCAAATCAAGCGTGGCACTCAACGGACCAAGCGCGCCGTCTGCATCCAAACTGCTGCGCAACGACGCGGTAATCGCGGCATCAACACCTGACAGCCATGCTAATGCGGGGGTTTGGGTGGCCATATCACTTGCGCGTGCATCGGTGACCGACAGGCTTACCTGAGCCGCATGCGACCCGCGTGGGCTGTCATAGTTTAACTGCAATCGAGTCACGTCAGCCCCGCCTGACAGCAGGGAAAAGTCGCCAAACCATGCCGTCTGATCGTCGCGCAGATCTAGCTTCAGCTCACCACCGTCGACAGTCCACGCACGACCCGCGCGGACATCGGTGTAATTCACGATCAGACCAGAGGCTGAAATCTGCTCCAACGCCGCAAACGCAGGACGATCCAAGAACTGATCAACTTGGTCCAACAAGGCAACCATCGACGGTGCACTCTCAAAACCACCGCCACCATCAAAAGCTGTCTCTTATACACATCTGACGCTGCCGACGAATAGAGAGGTGTA
>CAJXTP010000054.1 GCA_913061335.1 uncultured Loktanella sp. | reverse complement strand
GGCCCAAAGTTCTGCACCGATCAAGATCGGCTTTCAAAAGCATGCCACAGGCATTGGTGCAGCGTATGGTCGTTGGTATGACGCGACGACGACAGCTGCCGTAAAACGCATCAACGACAATGGTGGCATCAATGGCCGCCCAGTAGAAATTGTTGTTGAAGACGATGGTACTGACCCAAGCCGCGGTGCGGAAGTCTTAGAAAAATTTGCAAACCAGCATGAATGCGATGTCGCCTTTGGCACGTTGTTCAGCCATGTTGTGATTGGCTCAGCGCCGCGCGCGGCCGAGCTGAAGTTACCATATTTTGTTGTGTCTGAGGGCCACCATGTCGCGAGTGGCATGTTGAATCGCTATACTTTGCAGCCAGGTATTACAGACGTAAAAAGCCAAGTTCAGGCTATGGCACCTTTCGTTGCCAACAACTTGGGCAAGAAGGTCACAATGATCTATCCCGACTTTGCCTTTGGTCATGATCATCGCGACTTTTTCACCAAAGCTATTGAGGCTCAGGGCGGCGAAGTTATCGCAAAGATTGCTGTCCCACCGACCGAGACAACATTCACACGCTATTTCCCGAACATCCCACGCGAAACGGACGTTATTTATCACGTTATGGTCGGGCCAGCGGTCCTTACATTCGTCAAAGAATTGGGTGAATTTTTTGGGCCAAGTCGTCCAGAAATATTTGGCTTCATCGACAGTCTTGAAGCCGTGGATATCAACAGCTCCGGTCTTGAATTCCTTGAAGGAACCTATTTTTGGGAAGGCATGCCGCGACATGCGCAGGCAAACCAGACAGAGTTCGACAAGACATATCGTGCCGCTGTTGGTGTAGATGAAAGAGGTGCATCGCTTGATGATCCGGCGGATGTTTCAACGTTCGCCCACATGTTTGGATGCTGGGAAACATTGAATATCATCAAAGCTGGTATGGAGAGTGCCGACTATCAAGGGCCGCAAGATCGCAGCAAACTCATTGAAGCAGTTGAGGCTATGACTGACATGCCAGAGTCAGAAGATCATCCACAGGGGGCTAAACGCTTTAACGGCAAAACCCACCAGACTTTTGGACAACAATATATTTCCAAAGTGACTGACGGCAAGTTGGTATTAGAGCACACAGCCACCATCGAAGATGGCCTGTACGAAGACGAAGTCGACTACACCACACAGTCGTTCTAAGTTTACCGTAAAGTAGGAACACCAGACATGGAATTTGGACCCCACCTGATGCTCGCCTCCCTTGAGGGGGCGGTCATCTCTGCAATACTCGTGCTTACTGCAATGGGTCTGAGCATCGTTTTCGGTGTGATGCGTGTTGTGAACGTAGCACACGGTGAGTTTTTCATGCTTGGCGCGGTTCTTGCTTGGTACATAACTACGTTGCTTGGCGGTCATCCCGCTCTTGGCTTCGGCGTCGCGCTTATCGTTGCGCCGTTGCTGGTTGGTTGTCTGGCAGCATTCGCTGACCGCGTTATCCTAAAGAGGATCAATTATGATCCTGATCGCACGATCGTTGCGACAATCGGGATGCTCTACATAATCCAACAAACAACGCTGATGACGTTTGGCCCCGAAGCGCGCCCAGTTGAGGCGCCCTTCAATCACCGGCTTTCTTTACCGTGGTTTGAGTTTGGCGAGAATGGCTTTGCGATGACTTGGCCGTGGGGGCTGAGCACAACAAGCTACAAACTCTTTGTAATTGGTGCAGCCGTTGTCGTCTTGATCGCACTTTGGGTTTTCTTGACCCGTACAAAAATCGGCCTGATTATGCGCGCCACACAGCAAGACAGTGAAACGGCTCAGGCATTTGGCGTTCCGGTGGGCCAAGTATATTCTTGGGTGTTCGGCCTTGGCGCTGGCTTGGCCGCGCTTGGTGCTGTCCTTGTCGTGCCCATCCAACAGGCACATTATTTGATGGGTCATGACCCACTACTTTTGGCATTCATTGTTGTGATTATTGGCGGGCTCGGGAGCTTACCGGGAACCGTTATCGCCGCGCTTCTTATCGGCATGAGTGACGGCATAATTTCCGTCTTCTTTTCACCGACACTTGCTAAAATCATCGCGACTTTCCTCGTCGCTATGGTGTTGGTATTCCGCCCACAAGGGCTCTTGGGGAAGACAGCGCCATGACATCCTTTAATAAATCGAACTTGCTCCATTTTGGCGTGTTGGCAGGGCTTGTCATCTTGTTCTTCATTTTGCCGACCTACCATGTTGGTGTGCTGTCGCGCGTTATGGTCATGGCCATCTACGCGATGGGTTTCAATTTGTTATTCGGATACACGGGGCTACTAAGCCTTGGCCACGCGATGTTCTTTGCGGCGGGTATGTATGGCTTTGGTCTTGCTATAAAGTTTGGTGGATTTCCGGTGCCAGCGGCGTTTGTCGTCGGTGTACTATCCGCCGCACTTCTTGCGCTTGTCGTCGGGCTATTGGCGCTGCGGACCGCTGGTGTGGCGTTTATGATTGTCACACTGATGTTCGCGCAGACCGCATATCTTGTTGTGCTTTACTTTGGAAAATATACGCGAGGCGATGAAGGTTTTATTCTACAGCAAGCCGAGCGTTCCTTGTTTGGCCTAGATGTCACAACCGAAACTGGTCGATATTTCACAGCCTTCACCCTGTTTGCAGTCTGTTTCATCGCGTTGGCAAAACTGGTTCAAACGCCATTTGGGAAACGGCTTGTCGCAATCCGTGAAAATGAAGAACGCGCGCGGATGCTTGGATATGATGCTGGAAGGTACAAGCTGTATGCCTTGGTCATCTCTGGGGCTGTTTCAGGCTTGGCCGGTGTTTCTTATGCGTTGCTGTTTGGTTATGTCGGGGCAACGTTCTCGACTGTTCAGTATTCTATTTTCCCATTGCTTTGGGTGCTTCTTGGTGGTGCGGGAACAACAATAGGGCCATTTATTGGCGTGCTGTTCATGTTCTACCTCATTGATATCTCAAGTGGTTATACAAATGCCTACATGCTTATTGCCGGTGTTGTTCTTGTACTTCTCACAGTTTTTGCACCAAAGGGCATCGCTGGAACTTTGAAAGCGAGGGTATTCCCATGGATGCCATGAACATACTAGAAACCAAAGGTTTGACGAAAATCTACGGTGGTCTAAAGGCAAACACCGACATTGATTTCAAGCTGGCAAGGGGCAAGGTTACGGCATTAATTGGCCCCAATGGTGCTGGGAAATCAACATTTGTTGGCATGGTGAGCGGACGCACAGCGGCGACAAGAGGACGTGTTTTCTTTGAGGGTGAGGACATTAGTCACTTACCCGCACACAGTCGCATCCAGCTTGGTCTTGCTTATACATTTCAAATCACGTCTGTATTTCGTGGGCTCAGTGTCTATGAAAATGTTGAATTGGCCGCTGGACGCACGCTTGCGGACCGGCCGAGCCTGTTGAAAGCCAAAGTTAATTCGGTTCTGGAACGCGTTGGTATTTCAGACAGAGCCGATCAAATTGCTGGTGATCTAAGTTATGGCCACCAGCGTATTCTTGAGATCGCTATGGGACTGGCACAGGACCCCAAACTGTTCATACTCGATGAGCCGACACAGGGCCTTGCTGAGACTGAGGTTGATGAATTTGTTGCGCTCATTCGTTCCCTTGCGGGTGAAACCACAATTTTGCTGATCGAACATAATATGAAGGTCGTCATGGCGACGGCCGATTTCATAACTGTGTTGGACCACGGCATGGTTCTTGCCGAGGGCAGCCCCGAAGAAATTCATAAAAATGCTGCCGTTCAATCGGCCTATCTCGGAACAAATGTCGATGCTTGAAGTTAAAGATATCCACGTGGCCTACGGGCCCGTCAAAGCGCTTTATGGCGTCTCGCTGAAAGCACACCCTTCTGAGATATTGTGCCTGTTGGGTCGTAACGGAGCCGGCAAAACAACAATCATGAAGTCCATCATGGGGCTGCTACCCGTGTCAGAGGGCAGTGTTTCGTTGGAAGGTGAAAACCTGAGTGTATTGCCTGCACATTTGGTGCCAAGACGGGGCATCGGCTACATTCCTCAGGGTCGTCGGTTGTTTTCAGAACTCACTGTCGATGAAAACATCGAGATCGGGCTGATGACACGTAAACAGGGCGCAGATACCCGAGAATGGGTTTTGGATATTTTTCCTCGATTGCGTGACAGGCTTACCCAACAGGCGGGAACATTGTCCGGTGGCGAACAACAAATGCTGGCCACAGCACGCGCACTTTGCGTAAGGCCGAAGGTACTATTGTTGGACGAACCAACCGAGGGCCTGCAGCCGTCAATGATCGAACAAATTCGGCAGGTGATTGTGAAAATGAAAGAAGAAGGCATCGCTATAATATTGGTTGAACAGCGCGTGGACGCAGTTCTTTCAATTGCAGATCGCGTTACCTTCATCGAAAATGGCAAAGACGTCGAAACAACAACTGCTGCGGCGCTGCGGGAAGATCCTCGAAAGTTGAGCAAATATTTGGGTGTGTGATACTGGACCTACGCCGTTTTCATACCGACTGAACACCCATTCGCCGTTGATAGGGTTGAACTTTTCAGTGAATCCACAATTATCCAAACGCCTGCAAATTAGTTTGAGCCCTGCCTAAGATCAGCGCGTGAACATCGTGCGTGCCCTCGTAAGTGTTCACTGTCTCGAGGTTGACCATGTGGCGCATGACGTGGAATTCTTGGCTAATGCCATTTCCGCCATGCATATCACGGGCATGGCGCGCGATTTCCAACGCTTTACCGCAGTTATTGCGTTTGATCATCGATATCATTTCTGGCGCAGCGGCTGCTTCATCCATCAAACGACCAACCCTCAGAGCGGCTTGGAGACCTAGTGCAATTTCGGTTTGCATATTGGCGAGCTTAAGTTGGAAAAGCTGCGTTTGTGCCAATGGCTTTCCAAATTGTTTGCGATCAAGGCCGTATTGACGCGAACCGAACCAACATGCCTCTGCCGCTCCCATTACACCCCACGCAATCCCAAAACGTGCCCGATTCAAGCAGCCAAACGGCCCTTTGAGGCCAGACACATTTGGCAAAAGAGCGTCATCGCCAACCTCAACGTTCTCCATGACAATTTCGCCAGTAATGGAGGCGCGCAAGCTGAGCTTTCCGCTGATTTTTGGCGCGGAGAGCCCCTTCATACCCTTTTCGAGTACAAAACCTTTGATCTTACCATCGTGCTCTTCTGACTTTGCCCACACAACAAAAACGTCTGCAATCGGCGCGTTTGAAATCCACATTTTTGCACCGTTCAACACATACCCCCCGTCGACCTTTTTGGCCGTCGTTTTCATGCCGCCGGGGTCAGACCCTGCGTCGGGTTCCGTCAAACCGAAACACCCAATTGAAGTCCCTGCAGCGAGGCCCGGCAAATATTTCTTGCGCTGCGCTTCGGTGCCGTAGGCGTATATTGGATACATAACCAAACTGGACTGCACAGACATCATGGAGCGATAACCGCTATCCACGCGTTCGACTTCGCGGGCAACAAGACCGTAGCTCACATAATTGGACCCTAGCCCACCATATTCTTCTGGAATAGTCGTGCCGAGTAAGCCCATTTCGCCCATCTCAGCAAAAATATCTGGATCGGTTTGCTCGTTGGCATAGGCATCGGTTACCCGTGGTTGCAGCTTTTCTTGGGCATAGGCATGAGCACTATCTCGGATCATGCGTTCTTCGTCTTCCAACTGTGTTTCGATAAGAAACGGGTCTTCCCAATTGAAAGAGGAGAGTTCAGGGCGACTTTGTGGGCTTAGGGCTTTGGACATTTTTGTTCCTCAATCAACAAAGGCACGTTCGACAACAAATGTGTCTGGCCGGTTATTTGAACCCTCAACAAGACCGAAGCCTATCAGAGCTGCTTTGGTGTCATGTAGCATGGCCATCGAGCCACATATCATACCGCGATCAATCTCTGCTGAGATCGGTGGGACCCCCAAATCAGTGAATACTTTTCCCGAGGCCATTAGATCTGTGATCCGTCCTTGAAACGGATAATCTTCACGGGTCGTCGTGCTGTAAAGACGCAGGCCTTGGGCGAACTCCCCACACAGGGGGTCGTCTTTTACTGCGGCGACTAGCTGCTGGCCATATGTCAGCTCTGCGACATCGCGGCAGGTGTGTGTGAGAATAACCTCATCAAATTTTTCATAGGTATCTGGATCGCGGATCAGGCTGGCAAACGGTGCGATACCAGTGCCTGTTGAAAACATCCAAAGGCGTTTTCCCGGCAGCAGAGCGTCGTTAACAAGCGTACCCGTCGGCTTTTTTCGCATGAGGACAGTATCGCCCACTTTGATCTTTTGGAGATGTTCCGTCAGCGGTCCGTCTTCTACCTTGATCGAGTAGAATTCGATCTCATCGTCCCAACTTGGGGATGCGATAGAATAGGCGCGAAACACTGGCTTTTCAGCGTTCGGCAGGCCGATCATTACGAACTCACCTGAACGGAAGCGAAAACTGTCAGGCCGCGTAATACGGAACTTAAAAAGCCGATCTGTGAAGTGTTCAACCGACGTAACCACCTGTGCAAAAACACCGGCTGGAACCGGAAAATCAGTGTTTGGTATATCCGTAATGAGATTCATAAGATGTCCTTTTTTTAACTGACGGCAGGGTTTTCAGAGAGCAGCGATAACTTATCTGGTGTGTCCGCCCAATCATCCGCATCGCTTGGCGGCGTGCCTTTTTCGACGATGTTTGGCCAAACTTCAGCATACTTTTGATTTAAAGCGATCCACGTTTCTGCGCCGGGATTAGTGTCGGGAACAATGGCATCAACAGGACACTCGGGTTCACAAACTGCGCAATCGATACATTCCTCCGTATTGATCACGACCATGTTCTCTCCCTCATAGAAGCAATCTACCGGGCATACTTCTATGCAGTCCTGATATTTACAGTTTATGCAGGCGTCCGTTACTACGTATGTCATACTCAAGCCAATTTCATTTGCGTACGAATGAATAATAGGGTTTATATCGGCATGTCAATACGTGTTGTTCGGTGCCATCCGCCGCCAAGAAAATACTTGACGGGACAAAAAAATAATATTTGTATACGAATGAAACACACCGCCCTGTGGAGAACATATTTTGCAAAAGCTAGTCATTAAAAATATCGGACAGATTCTTTCTGGTAAACTTGAAGAACCAATTTTTGATGGGGATTGCCTCATCGCGCTGGATGGCAAAATTTCTGAATGGGGGTACGAAAAAGACCTCGACTGCGAGGGCGCCACGACTGTTGTTGATGCCCACGGCGTGACCCTTGCACCGGGTTTGATCGACAGTCACATCCATCCGGTTGTTGGTGATTACACGCCGCGTCAACAACAACTCAACTGGATCGACAGTACGTTGCACGGTGGTGTGACGACATTAATTTCAGCTGGTGAAGTACACATGCCAGGACGACCTAAGGATATCATTGGCCTTAAGGCCATGGCGATTGCGTCCCAGCGGTGGTACGAGAATTTCCGCCCGTCTGGCGTTAAGGTGCATGCAGGTGCTCCTGTGATCGAACATGGAATGGTTGAAGAAGATTTCAAAGATTTGGCTGATGCTGGCGTAAAGCTGCTGGGCGAAGTTGGGTTGGGCACTGTCAAAGATGGCAAAACAGCGCAGCAAATGGTGAGTTGGGCGCGCAAATATGGCCTGCAAAGTACAATTCACACAGGTGGTCCGTCGATCCCCGGATCAGGGCTTATCGACGCTGACATGGTGATCGAAACGGGCACAGACGTTATTGGGCACATCAACGGTGGTCATTCTGCGTTACCAGATGACCAGATCATTTGCCTATGCGAAAGTTGCTCTTCAGCCTTCGAGATTGTTCACAATGGGAACGAACGCTCTGCGGTTTTGGCGCTCAATACGGCACGCGAGCTGGGTAAATTAGATCAAGTTATTTTGGGAACTGACGGACCGGCAGGCTCTGGTGTTCAACCGTTGGGTATTTTGAGAATGGTTGCGATGTTGTCTGCCTTTGGCAATGTTCCAGCCGAGCAGGCTTTCTGCTTTGGTAACGGCAACACGGCAAGGCAGCGTGAACTTGACACTGGACTGATCGAGGTCGGGAAATGTGCTGATTTTGTACTGTTGGACCAAGCGCAACATGCACCAGGAAAAACAATGCTTGAATCTGTTCAGCTGGGGAATCTGCCGGGTGTTGGTATGACAATCATCGACGGCAAAGTTTGCTCTGGACGCTCGCGCAACACGCCGCCAGCTGATCGTTTGCCTGAGCATATTTTGTGAGCGCACCACTTGCGGGCCTGAAAGTTATCGAACTTGCTAGGATTCTTGCAGGCCCTTGGATCGGCCAAACCCTGTCTGACCTAGGTGCTGACGTCATCAAGATCGAAAGCCCTGAGGGCGATGACACCCGTAAGTGGGGCCCCCCATTTGTTGACCATGAAGGCGATCGATCCGCAGCATATTTCAACTGTACCAATCGTGGAAAAACCAGTCGTGTTGTCGACTTTAAGAACGAAGTTCAGCTCGGCGAATTGCGCGAGCTGATCGCAGATGCGGATATTCTAATTGAGAACTTCAAGGTAGGTGGCTTGCGTAAGTTTGGCCTAGACTTTGAGACATTGCATGAGCTGAACCCACGTTTGATTTATTGCTCCGTCACAGGTTTTGGCCAAGACGGCCCCTACTCTCATCGGGCTGGCTATGATTTTCTTATACAGGGTATGTCTGGCATAATGGATCTGACTGGTGACCCAAATGGCGAGCCTCAGAAAATTGGCGTCGCTTTTGCCGATATCTTTTCG
Source organism: uncultured Loktanella sp. (assembly GCA_913061335.1). GTDB lineage: Bacteria > Pseudomonadota > Alphaproteobacteria > Rhodobacterales > Rhodobacteraceae > Yoonia. Next base: position 6,001 of record CAJXTP010000054.1, on the reverse strand, counting down.
GGCCTTTACGGTGTGATTGGCATTCAAGCTGCTTTGGCGGATCGGGCCAAAACGGGCATTGGCCAACAAGTCGATATTTCATTGCTAGATTGCATGACTGGAGTCTTGGCTAATCAAGCGATGAACTTTCTTGCATCGGGAAAATCCCCCGCCCGATTAGGCAATGCTCATCCAAATATCGTTCCGTATCAAACATTTGCGGTTTCTGACGGGCGCATAATAGTCGCATGTGGCAACGATCGGCAGTTTCAGGCATTGTGCCAAACACTCAAGTTGTCAGAAATATCAGACAATCCAGACTTCAGTTCCAACCCCAAACGCGTCGAAAATCGAGATGCTTTGACCAAGGTTTTATCGGTCGCTTTCGAAGCGTGGACTAAGCAAGATATACTCACTGCATTAGAGATCGCTGTAGTGCCTGCGGGCCCAATCAATACTGTTGAAGAGGCGCTTTCTGACCCTCAGATAAAGCATCGTGCGATGCAGATTGCACCAGAAGGTGTACCAGGTCTTCGCACGCCGATTTCGTTTTCCCGGTCACGTTTGAGCTTAGGGAATGCTTCCCCTGCTCTACCGAAATCGCTATGAAATTTTGCCCAGCAAAGTCGCCAAAGTTACCCGCTCTTTAGGCGTTAGAGGAGCAAGTGTTTCACGTGTAATGATCAGACCGGTTGATCTTAAATCCGACACAAGGACATTGCCATTTTCCGTCAAAGAGATGACCGTCCGTCGCTTATCAACTTTATCCGGCCGCGATGTGATAAGATCCTTCGCCCGCAAACGATCAACCACGCCCTTGATGGTCGCGACATCCATAGCAGCAAGTCGCCCTAAGTGATTTTGGGAAACTTCCCCCATTTCAGCAACGCGAATTAGGGTCGTAAACTGCGTAGGCGTCATACCTGCAACCGCATGTTTTTGGAATATTACGGAATGCCGTTGGCTAGCAAGGCGGAGCAAGTATCCAACTTGGTCCTCCAAAACGTATTCGAGCTCGGTCTCTTTATGCGCAACTAGGTTCATAACGTCTTTTATTATGTTCTCCCATATTTCACAACAACGGCTTACTTTATCTCAGACCATCATTGCCTTCGACGTCCTCGTGGACCAATCCGCCAACGCGCGGCAATGGTCGACCACTGTCTGTGACAGCGACAGCGACCATAATTTCATTTGCACGCGGGGCATCATTTAGACGTACTTCAATGCCATCAAAGTGGCTTCGGACATACGCCGCGTTTTTGTGACCCAAAGGTACATCAAGCACTTGCCCTGGGCTGCCCATTTTCTTGGATGATGCAACAAGAGCTGCGCCCTCCCCCACTGCAATGCGCAGCGGCGCGCCAAGCTTTGGGTGCAGGATCGCTGCTGCGTGTTCCAATTCACCGTTTTCGCCAACCATCGCAGATTTCCCATAGCTCTCGGCCTGAGCGGGTGTAATCCCCAAGGCTTGTACGCATTTGTCACCCAAAAGCGCACCCAGCTCAGCGCCGATGTCCATGAGGGCTGTTAGGTCTTCTTGATATATGCCCGCAAACGGGTTTTCGATAACGGCAACAGCAACGGCCTTGCGAGTGGCTGGCGAAATCTCGCGCCCAATTTCGCGGTGGGTCTCTTCAACGTTTACAGCGATTTTTCTGATCTTGGCGCTCATCTTAAGCCATCCTTTCCAATGATATCCGCGACGTTGAGGCCGCCAGCTCTGTTGTGGATGCGCGCACCCGTGCTCATCACTAGCGCAAGGACCATCTCATTGGCGCGCGGAGTATCGTTGCTACCTACTTCCATCGAGTCAAAGTGACTGCGTACATATGAGGCGTTGATATGCGTGATCGGAACATCCAAACGCCCGCCAACTCCGGTTACCTTTTTGGTCGACGGTACGATTGCGTTTGAATCTGCCAACAACTGGCGCATCGCGTAACCACCCGGTGCATGCCACAGTGCGCCGTGTTCCAGCTCACCGCCCTCACCAATCATCGCACCTTTGCCGTAACCTTCGATTTGATCAGCACCGCCAAGCATATCCAGCAAACGCTGCGCCATGCTTAGACCAAGTGGTTTTAGGCTTTCCATAAAACCTTGAATTTCAGGCTCATACCGTCCCGCAAATGGGTTTTCGATGATTGCCAAAGCAGCGGCTCTGCGCAGGGATTTCTCAGGCTTCGGGCCGCCCTCGTGAAAAATCTCTTCGATGGAGTAGATCATTTTACGTACAATGACGTCAGGCATAGTTTGGAGTCCTTTGAGCTATTTTAAGTTGCGCTGGGCAGGTTGTGTCAGAGTGCCCCTGAAGGAATAGGGCCGCACCTGATATAAGATTGCGTTGGATATATGCGTCCGTTAATGCGCGACCATGAGACAAGGCATTTGTCTTGTCGTGTAAAGAAAGTGGCCCGCACCCAACGACAACAGGTAGATCGCCAAGGTCGCTTGTATCGTCCAAATCAGATGCAGGTCGGCGGCTGATTGCGGCGTGCCCGGGGAGGTCTACGGAATTGGCTATCAAGGTTGCGGCGACATCCGCACTGGCTGCGTTGGCCGCAAGCACTGTGACGCTGTCCGCAATACCAAGGCTAAAACTGCGCCCGTGACGACCGCTGGTCGCGATACCCCTGATCGGGTCGCCGTGGTGGATTGTTATACGCCCAAGGTCACAAAAATCGTGCCCTGCCATCGCAAGAGTAAACGACTGACCCTCAGACAAATGCAGCGCAATATCACCGCCATTATTGACGTAAGCGCGAGACAGAGACACCGCGCTCATTGCTTCTAGAATTGTATCCGCAACGCTGCCCGCAACAGCGGCCATTCGCGTGACGAATGCACCCTGTGCGAAGGGCCTTACTGCTTGATCCATGCGTTGTGCGACATGGCCAAAGGGCATCGGGACATCGACACGAAGCGGCAATCTAAGTTCAGGTAGCTCAGACACAAGTTCTTTGAGGACCGTGGCAAACCGATCTTTAGCCGCTTCGAAAGCAGCCGTCCTGTCACCATCCGCACCGATAATCAGATCGATTGGACCATGCTGCAAATGCAGGCGCTTACCGCACGGAAGAATGTCTGCGTATGGCCCCATTAGGATTTGTCGCCATTGGGCCAGCGATAATTGGCGCGGGACATCGGGTCATGCCCTTGGATGTTCTGTTTTACCCGTCTCAGGCTATCCGACTTGATACCTTCAACTGGCCTGATCTCATCCATGTGACCGCCCAATGTGCTGTAATCGCTCACCCTCAGAGTGAACTCAATTGGGGCGACCAGCGCGGGTGTCGGAACGTACCCAAATGAACCCGTTGGCATGTCCAAAACATCCACCATGACAGTGATACCACCGCCGGGCCAAACATAAGCATCCGCGCCACCGCAGGAAACGTGCGTCAAAGACTCTTTTACCGATCGCGTAAGTCGAACTGGGTTTTCGGTTACCCCTGCTCTAAGGCTACCACCAGCGCCGCCCATGAACAAAACCGAACATACTGAAGGTTCGCAGTTTTCAGCGATTAATTCTGTTGTAGCGCGCAATGCCTCTGGCATGTTGGCGGGCTGAGGCACCAAATCCGCATCAAGTTCAAAATATCCCGATTGCTCACCTGTTGTTGAGACCATCAAAAGCCTCATGCCTTCGGTTGCAATCTTCGGATTGAAGGGCCCCAGAATTTTCAGCGGGTCATCCAAATTCGTCCCACCCCAACCGGTTCCAGATTCCGCGACTTGGAAGTACCGACCAGGGGTCGAGCGTCGGCCAATAATCTTGATGCCAGTTGGTGGTACATCCAGCTCTTTTCCAGCCTGATGTTCCGACAAGACGCCTGTGATATGATCGTCAACAACGACAACATCATCCACATGATTGAGCCATTGCTTGGCAAACATACCAATCGTGGCCGAGCCACAACCGACGCGCATCAGCTTTTCTTCTTCACCGTTAATAATCGGCGCTTTTCCAGCCTGCACGACAACGTCTGTTGTGTGATCCGCCCCTCCGATGGTCAGTGTAACAGCCTCGCGGTTGCACAATCGTAAAAGCGCGTCGCAAGTCACGCGGCCTTCCTTTTTTGATCCGCCAGTAAGATGTTCTACCCCACCCAAAGATAGCATTTTGGAACCGTATTCCGTGGTCATCACGTGGCCAATCGACTCTCCGTCCACGCAAACAACATCGCGTTCATGACCAAGATGGCGGTCTGTGTCGATTTTGATTTTCACACCGCAGTAGGAGAAAATCCCTTCGGTCACGACTGTGACCATGTCCACACCATCCACGTCCTGACTGACAATGAACGGGGCGGGTTTATAGTCGGGGTAGGTCGTTCCGGCCCCAACAGCAGTCACAAATGGGCGATCCCCTTTGACGATATTACCGTCCCAATCTTCAGGCGAGCCGTGTTTCATGAAAGGCACCAGCTTTTGCTTTGTGCTTTCGATGATGGTCAGCGGATCAACCCGGATGAGGTTGCCATCCTGATTGGCGTACCTGTCACATGCCCCTGATTTACCGTCCGCAATAAAACAATTTACGGGGCAAGCATCGCAGCGAATTTTCACTGGTTTGATATTAGTCATTTAATTTGGCCTTTATGGCAGCCCGAACCCGCGCAGGCGTGGCAGGAACTTTCGTGATGCGCACGCCAACGGCATCATAGATGGCATTCAGAATGGCCGGTGCTGTCGGAATGAGAACATGTTCACCAAGCCCTTTTGCACCGTAGGGTCCATGTGCATCGGGGTCCTCGATGATGATCGTCTCGATAGGTGGAATGTCACCAATCGTTGGTATCAAATAATCGTGCAGATTTTCAGTTCGGCCGGGGATGTATTCTTCCATCAATGCCATGCCTAAACCCTGCGCGATACCACCGTGAACTTGGCCTTCGACCAACATTGGGTTGATCGCTTTTCCAACATCATGAGCGGCGACAAACTTGGTTGGGATTACCGTTCCGTATGCGGTGTCGACTTCGACAACAACCAAATGGGCGGCATATCCAAATTGCGCATAAGGCACTCCTTGGCCATTTTCATCTAAGGGCTTCGTGGGTGGGTCATACGTTTCTTCAGCTCGAAAAACGAACCCTTCGTCATCCGTTGACAGCCCATCCAAGGGGTATTCATGCGTGCCTAGAGAGTCGGTAGCAATAATTGTTCCCGCACCGATTTTAAGATCCGCATCGCTTGCCACGTTCATCTTTTCAAGGATTTGCCGACGCAACGCCGCACCCGACAACAGTGCTGCATTGCCTGATACATATGTTTGGCGCGACGCAGAGGTTTTGCCTGCATCAGGCGTTACATCGGTGTCTGCACCAATACGTCGAATAGAATTAATAGGCACGCCAAGTGCGGTCGCAAATATCTGCGAAATGACGGTGTTTGCGCCCTGTCCGATATCCATCGCCCCTTGATGCAGGACGACCGTACCGTCTGTCAAAACACCAGACTTAATCGTAGATGGGTTGGGCAAAGACGTATTGCCACACCCATACCATCCAGCAGCAATGCCAACCCCACGCTTAACGTTCTTACTGGTTGCATTAAATTCGGCTACATCGCGACGTTCTTTTTTCCAAGCAGGGCGCAAGGCCTCAAAGCACTGTTGAATACCTACGCCTTGCGAAAAAACCTGCCCACAAACTGTGGGAACATCGTTTTCCAAAGCATTCAGAATTCTAAACTCAAGCGGATCCATATCTAACTTTAGGGCCAGAACATCAAACAAACACTCTTGCGCAATTGCCGATTGCGGCACACCGAACCCACGGAATGCTCCTGCGGGTGGGTTGTTGGTATGAATGCCTTTCGATTCAGCGCGGTAGTCATGGATTTCGTATGGCCCTGATGCATGAACAGGTACGCGATTGGCGACGGTAGGCCCCCAACTTGCGTAGGCACCGGTGTCAAATTCACCATAGAAATTGAAGCCGCAAATTTTGCCAGAGGCAGTTGCGCCGATCTTAAGTTTGATATCCGACGGGTGTCGTTTGGTCGAACTTTGCAT
>CAJXTP010000053.1 GCA_913061335.1 uncultured Loktanella sp. | reverse complement strand
GGCTCGGAGATGTGTATAAGAGACAGGCCCTGATGCGTTGGTTCTTCAATCGCTTGACCCATGGCTAGATCAGGTTGTTCTTCCGCTTGTCATTCACAGCTTTGGCGGTGGCCGCCCTGCCCCTGCACTGGCCGGATTAGACGGCGACGTGACATGTCATTACCGCCTGCTGCCGCTGTTTTATGCCCGCGAGACAGATCACGCGGTTGCCATGATGGAAACCGTCGCTGCCCCCAACAAAATTAAGAAATGGCTGAAGCAATATGATGCGTATAAGCGCATGATTTATCAGGGTCGCGGCCAGAAAGTCCGCGCAATGTTTGACCGCGCGGATATGCCACCACGTGAAAGACAGATCCGCAACCGGATCAAATCGGCTGGGTTCTGGGTCCGCTAGGTCGCAAAAATTCCAGCGGTGTCAGCAAAGCCTTTGATCTCAATCGGATTACCCGACGGATCACGAAAGAACATCGTCCATTGCTCGCCTGCCTCGCCCTTAAACCGGACCGACGGCGCGATGATGAAATCTGTCAGCCTGTCTTTTAATCGTTCGGCGAGCACAGTCCACGCATCAAGCGGCAGAACCACGCCAAAATGGGGCATTGGCACCAAGTGATCACCGACTTTACCTGTCACCGCATTTGCGAACGGTTCGCCCAAATGCAAGCTTAACTGGTGCCCGAAAAAGTCAAAATCTACCCAAGTGTCAGTTGATCGCCCTTCAACCGCGCCAAGAGCGTTGGAATAAAATTCCCGTGCATCCGCTAAGTTATGAACATGAAACGCGAGATGGAACGGCACAGGCATCGGTTGATCCTTTTTACATTGCCCCGTTGCAGGGCGGTCGTGTTTACCATTACTGTTTGGCAAAGAAATTTCAAACGGAGACCGCCCTTATGTCTGAAGAAACAACTTACGGCTTTGACACACTGCAAATTCACGCAGGCGCGCGCCCTGATCCTGCAACAGGTGCCCGTCAGGTGCCGATCTACCAAACAACCGCTTATGTGTTTCGCGATGCAGATCACGCGGCGGCGTTGTTTAACTTGCAAGAAGTTGGGTACATTTACTCCCGCCTGACAAATCCGACAGTTGCCGCATTGCAAGAACGCATTGCCACGCTTGAAGGTGGCGCAGGCGGTGTCTGCTGTTCGTCCGGTCATGCCGCCCAGTTGATGGCGCTGTTCCCGTTGATGACACCCGGCAAAAACGTCGTCGTCTCAACCCGCCTTTACGGTGGCACCGTCACGCAATTTAGCCAAACTATCAAACGTTTTGGTTGGTCTGCAAAATTTGTTGATTTTGACGATATTGATGCGATTGCTGCTGCGATTGACGACGATACGCGGGCTGTATTTTGCGAGACCATCGCCAACCCAGGTGGTCACATCGCCGATTTGGATGCGATTTCTGCCGTGTCAGACGCGGCGGGTATTCCGCTGATCGTAGATAACACGACTGCCACGCCATACCTGTGCCGCCCGATTGAACACGGTGCCACATTGGTCGTGCATTCCACCACGAAATACCTGACCGGTAACGGCACTGTTATGGGGGGGTGTGTCGTCGATTCTGGTAAGTTTGATTGGACTGCGAACGACAAATTTCCGTCCTTGTCCGAACCAGAGCCAGCCTATCATGGCATGAAGTTTGCAGAAACATTTGGTCCATTGGCATTCACGTTCCATGGCATCGCAATTGGTCTGCGCGATCTTGGCATGACGCTGAACCCACAGGCTGCACATTATACGCTGATGGGGATCGAAACCTTGTCATTGCGCATGGACCGGCATGTTGAGAATGCGGTTAAGATCGCCACGTGGTTGGAAAACGACCCGCGCATTGATTATGTGACTTACGCAGGCTTACCGTCGTCGCCGTATTACAATCTGATCCCAAAGATTTGCCCCAAGGGCGCCGGTGCTTTGTTCACTATCGCGGTCAAAGGCGGGTACGATGCCTGTATCAAACTTGTTGATAACCTTGAGATCTTCAGCCACGTTGCCAACCTTGGCGATGCGCGCAGCTTGGTCATCCACTCGGCCAGCACCACGCACCGCCAATTGACGCTTGAGCAGCAAGAAGCCGCAGGCGCAGGCCCAGGCATCGTGCGTCTGTCGATCGGAATAGAGGACGCCAATGACCTGATGGCCGACTTGGATCAGGCTTTGGCCAAAGCAACCAGCTAAGCCAATTTGGCGGCCCGTGTCACATACGTGGGCCGCCCTATTTGCCATCGAAATTCAGTCCCCGATTTGCAACAGGATTGCAGCCACCAGAAGCCAGCCGGACTGCGCGCGCAAATACTTGGATTTGGCGAATTCTTGCTATAGACCTAGCGCAGCAAAACATCAGATTTCACCCAGCCCCATCAACGTGTTAGATAGTGAATATGACGACAAATTTCGCCCTTTCCCTTTCTTTCGATGGCATTCGCCTTTTTCAACGTGTGCCGGATGGTTGGCATATTGTTGGTGAAACGGCGTTGGACGTCCCTGATTTGAATGCCGCACTTGCGCAATTGCACGCGCAAGCGATGCGTTTGGACCCGTCGGACATGCAAGTTAAATTGCTAATCCCAAACGAGCAGATCAAATATGTAACGCTTGAAACCGCTATGACTGATTTGGATGACGTTATGGCCGCGCTTGAAAACGCAACGCCATATGCGATTGATGAATTGGTTGTGGACTTTGACCGCAATGGTGGGCGGACCTATATTGCTGCGGTTGCGCGTGAAACACTGCAAGAAGCCGAAGCATTTGCTGCCGATCATGGGTTCACCCCAGCCGCGTTTGCCGCCGTTGCCGATGCGATGACATTTAAGTCAGAGGTATTCTTTGGGGCCGCTTCCGGTGCGAAATCTGCTCAGGCAATCACCCGCGACGCGCACCCGTTTACCCAAACCGGTGTTGCGGTTATTCCAGTTGATCCTGATGCCGCACCAGTGTTCACGCCGCGCCCGCGCATGGCTGATCCCGCAAGTATCGCACCTGTGTCACCACCTGAACCAGAAGCATCTGCCGATGCGCCACCGCCTGAGGCATCTCAGGACGACGTATTACTTACGCCGCGCGCACCCGTTGCACAGCCGACCATTGCACCGGTCGATGTTGGCGAAGCACCAAAATTAAGTATCGATGCCCCCCCTGTTGCAGCGCCTGCCCCTGTTGTGGCACCGCCCATCCCAGAGACAGCACCCCCGCCTATTCAAGCGGACGATTTGGCTGAACAAGGTGGGTTTGCAACGCGCCGCAAGCCTGTCGCACCTGTTGTCCCAGCCCCAGATGGCGAACAACAAGCGCCCACGCCCCAAAGCCGCAAGCAAAAGAAAGCCGCTGATTTCGCCACAAAACAGGCCCAGCCGGTACGTGGGAAGCCACGTTTTCTTGGCCTAATTCTGACAGCGATCTTAGTGCTTTTCATGGCGCTGGTGGCTTTCTGGGCGTCGACCTTATCTGAAGAAGACGCTGCATACTGGTTTGGTTTTAGCACAGAAAGCGTTTTGGAAACCGCAGAAATTCCACCGCCCGAGATCATACCAATTACGCCGGTAATCCAAGAAACTGCACTTGTGGCCCCTGCAGTGGTCGAACCGGTTGCTGCCGCCCTGCCCCAGTTGCGCGAAGATGTGGCGGGCCAAGTACTTAGCCCCGCGCAAGCCGCCCGCATCTATGCCGCAACCGGCGTTTGGCAACGCGCGCCACGACTTCCGCTAGAGCCACGCTCGGACACACTTGATGCCCGCCTCCCGCAGTTGACCTCAACCGCGCTACCGCCAATTTTGCCTGCAATGCCGCTGATCGCGAACCTGTCACCTGACTTGACGATCCTGACACCCATCAACCCGCTTGCACCCGGCACCGACTTTGACCGCGACGAAAATGGATTGGTCCGTGCCACACCAGAAGGTGCGCTAACGCCACAAGGGATATTGGTGTTCGCAGGTCCACCACCGCGCAAGCCGCCTTTGCGTCCAGCTTTCGCAGCCTTGCCAGTGCCAGATACCGCCATTGCACCCGATGCTGCGGACGCAACGGCAGCTGCTGTGGCGCTGGCTGGTCTGCGTCCGCAGCTCCGTCCCGAAGGTTTGGCACCAACTGCGGACACAGTTGTCGCTTTGGCTGATCCAGCGCTTGCGTCAAAACGGCCCAGAATCCGCCCCGCAGATCTGGTGGCCGCAATTGTAGCCGCAGCTCCAGAACCCGCAGCGACAGACATTACCGAAGTTATGGCAGCCATCGCCGAGGCAGTCCCAGAAAGCCTGCTTGTCACGCCGAGTGCGCAAGCCGTTGTGGTATCCAGCAGGCCTGACACGCGGCCCCGTAATTTTGCCCTCGTTGTTGCGCGAGCCCGTGATCTTGAGGCCCGGCAAACAGCCAGCACTACAGTCACGCAACCTGACGCCTCGGTTTCAAACGCCCCCGCGCGGTCATCAGGCAATACCGCGAACAGTGTTGCGCAGGCCGCCACATTGGAAAATGCGATCCGCTTGCGGGATGTGAACCTGATCGGCGTGTACGGTCGCCCCAACAACCGCCGTGCGTTGGTTCGATTACGCAATGGCCGCTACGTTAAGGTTGAGATCGGCAGTAGCCTAGACGGTGGCCGTGTTACAGCCATCGGCGACAGTGCGCTTAACTACGTCAAACGCGGCAGAACCATCGCCCTTGAGTTACCTTCCGGCTGATTTGATCAGTTGATTTCTGGCCTACATCGCCGGATAAGGCCGCATGGAAACCTTCCTTTTTCAAGCAACAATTTATTTAGGCGCGGCGGTGATCGCGGTGCCACTGGCCGCTCGCTTAGGGCTAGGGTCCGTTTTGGGATACCTCAGCGCGGGCATTATCATCGGCCCGCTATTTGGCCTAGTGGGCTCAGAAGCACAGGACATTCAGCATTTCGCGGAATTTGGCGTCGTGATGATGCTGTTCCTCATCGGGCTGGAATTGGAGCCACGCGCGCTGTGGGACATGCGTCGCCGACTAATCGGCTTGGGTGGGTTGCAGATTGTACTGACGACGGCAGGCATTATGAGCGCATCAATGTTGCTTGGCTTTGATGCGCGCACGGCGTTGGCAGTTGGCCTAATTTTTGCGTTGTCATCCACGGCGATCGTTTTGCAAACCCTTGACGAAAAAGGACTGATGCAAACTAGCGGTGGACGATCCGTCTTTTCGGTGCTGCTGACCCAAGATATTGCAGTGATCCCAATACTGGCTCTGCTGCCGCTGCTTATGATCGCGAAACCCATCGCGATATCTCCCGATGGGTCGCTGACGCGGCTGACTGATCCAGATAACACGCAGGCCGCATTCAGCCTTGTCGAAGGGCTGCCGGGGTGGGGCGTTACACTTGTTACCTTGGGTGCGGTAATCACTATTATTTTGGTCGGCGTGTTCCTGACCCGCCCAGTTTTCCGGTACATTCACCATGCGCGTCTGCGTGAAATGTATACCGCGCTTGCGCTGCTCATGGTCTCGTCGATTGCCGTTTTGATGAGCATGGTCGGGTTGTCCCCTGCATTGGGAACGTTTCTTGCGGGCGTCGTTTTAGCCAACTCTGAATTCCGCCACGAGCTGGAAAGCGACTTAGCACCCTTTAAGGGCCTGCTGCTTGGCCTGTTTTTCATCACCGTCGGTGCGGGCATCGACTTTGATCTGCTCGCCGACAACCCAACATTCATTTTAAGCGCAACGGCCGCCATTATCGCGATCAAGGGCGTCGTCCTTTTTGGCCTGTCGTTCTTGTTTCGGATGAAAGGCAAAGACCGCTGGCTATTCACCCTAAGCCTTGCACAGGCCGGTGAATTTGGCTTCGTTCTCGTGTCATTTTCCCTACAGCAGGGTGTGCTAGGCGCGGCCCTATCGTCCACCCTATTGCTGATCATCGCCATGTCGATGTTAGTAACGCCACTGTTGTTCATCATCTACGACCAGCTGAGCAAACGCCTACACGCCAATGACACGCAAGAAGCCGACGAGGTCGATGCGCAAGGCACAGTAATCATCGCAGGCATCGGACGGTTCGGGCAAATCGTAAATCGCTTGGTCCAATCGGCTGGGTTTTCGACCGTGGTGATCGACAATGATTTGGCGGCAGTGCAGATGATGCGCAAATTTGGATTTCGCGGGTTTTTTGGCGATCCGACGCGGCCTGACCTATTGAATGCGGCTGGCATTGACGATGCGCGCGTCCTTATCGTGGCGATTGATGACCGGGCAGCGTCGGTTAAGCTGGTCGCCTATGCCCGCAAAATGCACCCTGATTTGCATATTATTGCCCGTGCCTACGACCGCGTACATGTCTATGAGCTTTATGCGGCGGGGGCCAATGACATCGTGCGCGAACTGTTTGACGGATCGCTGCGCGCCGGTCGTTATGCGTTAGAAAACCTTGGCTTGTCGGAGTTTGAGGCCGCCGAAGCAGAGCAAACGTTTTTCCACCATGACCGTGCAGCCGTGCGCGAATTGGCCGAGCTGTGGCAACCGGGCGTCCCACTGGCGGATAATCCCGACTATGTGGCGCGGGCCCGCGAGCTGAACAATGGCCTTGAAACGGCTCTTGGGTCCCGCCCGAAAAAGGCCGATGATTAAGCGTCGCTCACCCCAGCCTCGGCGAATGTTGCCATGCCGGAATGACAGGCAACTGCTGCTTTGACGATGCTGATCGCCAACGCTCCACCGGACCCTTCACCAAGCCGCAGGCCAAGCGACAAAAGCGGTTCCTTGCCAATACCGTCAAGCAAACGGCGGTGCGCGCCTTCTGCGCTAAGGTGGCCCGCAACCGTATGGTCCAACGCACCGTCGACCGTTTTGTGCAACACTGCCGCCGCGGCCGAACAGATAAATCCGTCCAAAATTACAGGAATGCGCAGCGCCCGTGCTGCCGCAATCGCGCCCGCCATCGCCGCCAATTCGCGGCCACCCAAACAGCGCAATGCCTCCAGCGGATCACTGGTGTCATGCAGTGCTAGGCCGCGCGCCACGACGTCAGTTTTACGTGCAAGGCCAGCGTCATCAACACCCGTGCCGCGCCCAGTCCAATCGGCAGGGGCGCCGCCAAGAACGGCTGCAGCAACGGCGGCACCGGACGTCGTATTCCCGATGCCCATCTCGCCAGTGACCAAAAGGTCTGCTGTCGGGTCAACTGCATTCCAACCCGTTTGCAATGCCGCGACCACTTCTGCTTCGGTCATCGCGGGTGCCGTGGTGAAATCAGCCGTTGGCGTGTCCAGATCAAGCGCGTGCACGTCCATCTTGGCGCCAACGGCCTTGGACAACTGATTGATCGCTGCTCCGCCATGTTCAAAGTTGGCGACCATTTGCACAGTCACTTCTGGCGGAAAGGCAGACACGCCCTGCGCACAGATCCCGTGGTTACCTGCAAAAATAATAACCTGTGGAGCGGTGATTTCAGGGCGTGGATTACCCCGCCAACCTGCATACCAGATAGCCACATCTTCGAGACGGCCAAGCGCGCCTGGTGGCTTGGTTAACTGGCTGTTGCGGTCCGTTGCACCTGCAAGTGCGGTGGCATCAACGTCGGGCCCTGCGGCCAGAACGTCACGAAATTCGGAAAGGGTTGAAAATGGCGCTGACATCTGGTCCTCAATGCGATTAGGTTTGCATCTGTTTAACGCAGAGATTTCAGATGAAAAGACCGCAAGGGGCAACATAATGCGCAATACCGACATAGGCCCATTGGTCGCACTTTCAGATGTGCCCGCAGCCATTGGATTATTGACCCGCCTGCCGGTGCGCGTTGACACGGAGCGTGCAACCGCGCGCGGTGCGGCGGCGGCATGGGCGTATCCAATCGTTGGATTAATCGTGGGTGTCATCGCCGTGATTGGCATGACCATTACAAGTGCAATCGGTCTTCCCGCTGCTGCTGTGGCCTTGATTGGAGTCGCCACGGTAACCATCATCTCGGGGGCGATGCACGAAGACGGTTTGGCCGATACTGCTGACGGGTTGTGGGGCGGATGGGATCCGGTTCATCGTTTGAAGATCATGAAGGACACCTACATCGGAGCCTACGGCGTCATCGCGATTGTGCTGTCGCTACTGATGCGCTGGCTGCTTTTGACCGAGCTTATTCAGCTTGGCGCAGGTGTCGCGCTGATAGCTGCTGCAATGCTGAGTCGTGCGGCGATGGTTGGTGTGATGACATGGCTGCCCAATGCGCGGACCAGCGGGTTAAGCCGCGCTGTTGGGCGGCCCAATTTTGCAGTTGCGTTGATTGCAGCTGGGATCGCGATCGTTGGTGCTGTTGGATCTATCGGGTCAATGGCCATCGGTGCCGTCGCCGCTGTGGTTGTTGTGGCGGTTGGTTGCGGTGCAATCGCAAAGGTCAAAATTGGCGGTCAAACAGGCGATATACTTGGTGCGGTGCAGCAAATGACAGAGATCGGCGTCATGATGTTTTTGGTTGCGTCACTCGCAAGCTAACGCCACTGTCAACGATGCGCGGCCAGTATGTGGGCCCACGTCGCGCCTAATCAGCGTGCCGCTTTCAAGACGGGTGGCAATGACGCGGCTCCAGTTCGCACTTGCAGTAATAACCTCGACGGAATCGCCGCACATGCGCATGCCGCCGCCGATGTCGCGTTCACCAATCCGGTGATTGGTCAGGCCAGTCATTTGCGCGACGCGCTCTAGCTTACCGCCCCCGTCGCCCTGCGGTAAATACCGCCAAACCATCAGAGTTTTCGCTAAATGGGGCCGATCAACATAGGCTATCTCAATATTCCCGTCGCCGTCCATATCAGCGGCACCTGCAACGGCAAGCCAGCGGAAAGGCCGACCAATATAATCCGTCGCGGCAAGGTTCACAAAGACGTCGCGGCCATCAAGGCCCCAGACCGACAGGCGCGCGCCAAAATTTTCGTGGGTTTCAACAGTGATCACTTCTGGGGCACCGTCACCATCGAGGTCAAACAATCGCGGGTTCGTATCTTCGAAAACGACCGACTCAGGCCAGACAGCGGTGCGTTTACTGCCGTCGCTTAACGTGACCTCAAGACCCGCATGTTCAATCGCATCACCCAAGATGCCATGCGCATAGCGTTCCGTCGGTTCAATATAATCGGCGGCCACAATCGTTTGTGCGCCTGCAGACCCTGCAAAAAACAAAAACGCTATGATGGCCGCCGTGCGCATTAAATCTGTTTTTCAGGCATCTGCACGCGCAGACCGTCGAGCGCATCAGTGACCTTAATCTGGCAGGTCAGGCGCGATGTTTCTGCATTTGGTTCAAATGCGAAATCAAGCATGTCTTCTTCCATGGCATCCTTGGCTGGAATCTTTTCAACCCAAGCACCATCAACGTAAACGTGGCAGGTGGAGCATGCGCAAGCGCCGCCGCAATCTGCTTCAATTCCGGGGACGCCATTGTCGCGGGCCCCTTCCATGACAGTCAATCCGTTGGCGACGTCAACAACGTGTTCTTTGCCACCGTGTTCGACATAAGTAATCTTGGCCATTGCGCAGCTTCCTTTTGCGTAAAATCATCGTAGTTGCGACATTCCTAACTGTGGGCATGACCCGCGACTAGCCCCAATTGCCGCAAAACTGTGCCATGTGCGACAACGTGATCGCGAAATCGACCTGTGGGGTTTTGCGCGGCGCGTCAGATAGAGCTAGTCTGACCCGAATTCGCCCAAACGCAGGCAAAACGCGCAGATGAAATACATCATTCCATTCCTAGTACTTGGTGCCTGCACGTCTGATGTGGCGCCCGCGAATGTTCTTATCGATATGGGGCAGATCGAAACACAGGCGAACGGCCGTTGCATTGCAAAAGATACGTCGCCAGCTGTGATCGAAACGGTGACCATTCAAGAGATTGAGTTGCCAGAGTTACGCGACGCAAACGGCACGGTCACACGGCCAGCCACGTTGCGCACGATCACCCGTCAACAAATTATCCGTGAGCGGGCTGAAATTCGATTTGAGACGCTCTGTCCACAAAACTATTCTGCCGAACTGGTTGCGACGCTCCAACGGGCACTGAAAGCACGCGGATTTTACGCAGGACAGATCAGCGGTACGCTTGATTTGCAAACGGGGGCGGCCATTCAAAGTTTCCAACGTATTTCAGGAGTGGATTCGCCGCTACTTGCGCTTGAAACAGCGCGCCAGTTAGGCATCGTCGCGCTGTCAAAAGACCGCCTTGTCGCCGGTCAATAAAAGGGGCGCGCCAGACAGCACGCCCCGATTATTGATTTTGTAAGCGGCTTATTCGCCCAAAAGCAAAGCCTCAAACCGTGGATCACCACCGCGACGCAGCAGCAACAGCACCGACTTGCGGCCTGCCTCACGTGCAGCGTCAATTTGTGCCACGAAGTCTGCAACAGTCAAAACCTTTTGGCGGCCTGCTTCAACGATCAGATCGCCGGCGATGAGGCCCTTTGTGGCTGCGTCACTTTCGGAATCGATGTCCGTGATGACCAAACCAGTTGCGCCCGACAGCGAGAATTGTGCGTCAAGCTCTGGCGTGATCTCGGACAACATCATGCCAAGAACGGCATCAGGGGTCGCTGGTTCCACTGGCTCTTCCACAGCTGCAGGGAATGCCGCCGCTTCGGACGTTTCACGACGGCCCAAAACAACAATCAGGTCTTCCGTGTCGCCATTGCGCAAAACGATTACAGGGACTTCTTTGCCAACTGGTGAATTGCCAACGATACGCACAAGCTCGCGGGTGTCCTCAATCACGATCCCATCAAAGGTCGTGATCACGTCACCTGCCTCCATGCCAGCGTCTTCTGCGGGACCTGCGGGCACGGAAGTGACAAGCGCGCCGACGGCGGATTGCAATCCGTCAATCGCGTCAACCATATCGGGGGTTACGTCTTGGATGCGCACACCCAACCACCCGCGCCGCGTTTCGCCAAATTCGATCAGCTGGTCCACCACATTGGATACAACAGCGGACGACATCGCAAAGCCGATCCCGATGGACCCACCGTTCGGCGACAAGATTGCAGTGTTCACGCCGACAACTTCAGAATTCATATTGAACAACGGACCACCAGAGTTGCCACGGTTAATCGCGGCGTCTGTCTGAATGTAGTCATCATAGGTACCGGACAATGCGCGGTTACGTGCGGATACGATACCAGCGGACACTGAAAACCCCTGCCCCAGCGGATTGCCCATCGCCATGACCCAATCGCCGACACGGGCACCAACGGCGTTGCTGTCGCCAAATTTAACAAATGGCAGGCCGGTCAGATCGACCTTAAGCACCGCAATGTCGGTGTTTGGATCAGTGCCAACGATTTCAGCTGCAACGCCTTCTTCCCCACCTGGAAAAAATTCGATCAAGATTTCGTCGGCGCCTTCGATGACGTGGTTGTTTGTGACGATATAGCCGTCAGCCGAGATCACAAATCCGGACCCAAGCGCTGACGAGCGGCGCGGTGCGCCATCTTCGCCGTCTTCCAGATCGTCAAAGAAATCCTCAAAAGGGGATCCTTCTGGAACGACGCCTTGTGGGGCAGTGCGGCCTGCGATGGTTGTGGATGTGGTAATGTTAACCACGGACGGGCTGACGTCTTCGGCGAGCTCTGCAAATGTTGCTGGGCGCGCCTGCGCCTCGGAGAATGTGGCCTGCGCGAACACAAGGGCCACAGCGACGGCGGTTCCGGTCAACAAGGTTTTGAGCGTGCGGGTAGCGTTCATTTGGGTCGATTGAATTGCGATAGCCTTTGATGTCACGAGTGAGACTCCTTTAGACAGACATGGGGCAACAGGGTTAAGCCTGCTTGATGTTACTATATTGAATGTAGGTCGCCTGTTTGGCAACGCAAAGGTCAATCGCCAAAACTCAACTGCCTGTGACACTTAGCCCGCAAACTGTAATATTTCATCACGCGTCGTCATGTCGCATATTTCGATTTAGTATCAATGCTTTAGAGGTAATCTTAGAATACAGTTTTTTTGTAAATGGCTTTTTCAATGAAAGCAGAAAAAAGTAACCACGACACGATGCTCACGTCGTATTCGCGAACAGTCACGCCTGCGTGACGGCACAAAAAAGGCCGCCCATTGCAGGCGGCCTTTTGAAGTTCTAATGCAGGCGCAATTACTCGGAAGCGATGCCTGTATCGGATTTAAGGTAGTTAAAGAATTCGTTGTTCGGAGACAGAACCATCGTGGAATTGCCTGGCTTTAATGCCCGCGTATAGGCAGTCATTGAACGGTAGAATTCAAAGAATTCAGGGTCCGCGCCAAAGCTTGTCGCAAAGATGGCGTTGCGTTCAGCGTCTGCCTCACCACGGGTAATCTCGGCTTGACGTTGGCTTTCTGAAACCAATTCAACCACTGTCCGGTCTGCTTGTGCACGCACACGCAACGCCGCTTCGTTACCACGGGCAATCTCGTCCGCCGCTTCGCGTTCACGTTCGGCTTTCATCCGCTCGTAAGTCGCGTTGAGGTTTTCAGGCGGCAAATCAGTCCGCTTAAGACGCACATCGATGACTTGCAAACCAAGGCCAAGGGCCTCGGCGATTGCACCATTGCGAATACGCAGCATCAAAGCCGCACGGTCGGTGGACAAGATATCGTTGGACGAAACTGACCCCAGAACCTCACGCGTTTCAGCGCGCAAAATGCTGTCAAGACGACGTGCTGCGGTTTCAGCTCCACCGCCACCAACAGCCTGACGGAACTGTTCGACGTTCGCGATCCGGTAACGCGCAAACGCATCAACGACCAAACGGCGGTCATCTGATGGCGTTATTTCCAACGGTTCAAGATCGCGGCTTAGAATACGGTCATCATATTTGACGACCTCTTGGATCAGTGGGATTTTGAAGCCTAAACCCGGTCTTTCCTGAACCTTAACGATTTGACCAAATTGTAGAACAAGCGCTTTTTCACGTTCGTCCACGATGAATACCGAAGAAACTGCTGCCACAACGACAACAACAACGGCGGGGATAAGGAGTGCTGTAGCGCGCATTAGTTTGACCCTCCATCAGTGGTATTTCGGCGTAATTCGTTCAGCGACAGATACGGCACAACGCCCTGTCCGCCCTCATTACTTTCGTCGAGCAGAATAATATCCACCCCACCCAGCACAGTTTCCATCGTTTCCAGATAGATCCGCTTGCGCGTCACTTCTGGGGCTTTTTGGTATTCGTTCAAAACGGCGGTGAAACGACTTGCTTCACCGGCAGCTTCGTTCACCACTTGGGCGCGGTAGCCTTCTGCTTGCTCCAGCAACTGCGCGGATTCACCACGCGCCTCGGCCACAACACGGTTCGCATAGGCATCAGCCACGTTTTGCAAACGGTCGCGTTCTTGTTCGGCATCCTGCACCATACGGAACGATTGGATAACCTGTTCCGGTGGATCGGCCTTGTCAAAGTTGACACGCACGATGTTCACGCCACTTTCGTAGCTGTCCAGCGTGCTTTGAATTTCGTCACGCAAACGATCTGCAATCGCGCCACGGTCACGGTTCAAAATTGGAGCCAAGTTCGATTGTGCAATAATTTCGCGCATAACAGATTCGGCAACCGCCGCGATTGTCTGCGGTGGATCAGCAAGGTTGAACAAATATTGTTGCGGGTCAGTGATATTCCAAACAACTTGGAAATCGATGTCGACGATGTTTTCGTCGCCCGTCAGCATCAGACCAGCATCAAGACCGGACCGGCTGGTGCCGATGTCGATGTTCCGTTCGGATGTGACTGCAATCACTTCACGTGTGACAATTGGCCAAGGCGCAAAGTTCAGCCCCGGACCGCCAGTATCACTGTAAACGCCAAGCATCAGCTCAACCGACTTTTCTTCTGGTTTCACGGTATAGAACGACGCCATGCCCCAAAGAACAACCGCGCCAAGAACGCCAAGGCCGACAGTACCGCGTGTCAACGCCGGACCGCCGCCACCGCCAGCACCGCTGCCGTTGGTGCCGCCGCCATTGCCGCCGCCCATCAAGACGCGCAATTGCTCGCGGCCTTTGTTCACCAGCTCGTCAATTTCAGGAATACCCTGACCTTCAACTGGTTTGCGAGGTGGCCGAGGTGGCTCATCATCATCGCCTGAACCTTTGTTACCACCGCCGCCCCACGGGCCACCGTTATTTCCTGCCATTGCGCATAACCTATTCTGTTTCACCCCAAGCGTGGGGCCGTTAATCTTAATGTGTACATTTATGCCGGAAATTCAAGCGGTACGCACGGGTTCCTTCATTGTTACCAGTTCTTCCGAAATCGTCGGGTGCACGGCAACAGTGCGATCAAAGTCTTCTTTTGTCGCACCCATCTTAACTGCGATGCCCACAAGCTGGATCAGCTCGCCCGCATGATCTGCGACGATATGACAGCCCAACACTTTGCGGGTTTTTTGGCTGACGATGAGTTTCATCAAGACGCGATCGGCTCGTCCCGCAAATGAATGGTTCATCGGTTTAAACGATGTGGCGTAGACCTCGATGGGTTCTTGCGCACGACCTTGTTCTTCGGTCAGGCCCACGGTGCCAAATTCTGGCTGTGTGAATACTGCTGAAGGAATCAAATCATGGTCAGGCTTGGTTGGGTTGCCTTTGAACACGGTTTCCACAAATGCCATGCCCTCACGGATCGCCACCGGCGTCAGGTTCACGCGGTTGGTCACGTCGCCCACTGCATAGATCGATGGCACGGCGGTCTGGCTATAGTCATCAACAAGGATTTCGCCACCACGACCAAGTTTAACGCCGATGTCTTCCAGCCCCAGTCCGTCAGTGTTGGCGTGCCGCCCCGTCGCGAACATGACTTGATCAAAGGTATGCTCGTCACCGTTGGTCG
Organism: uncultured Loktanella sp.; assembly: GCA_913061335.1. Classification (GTDB taxonomy): domain Bacteria; phylum Pseudomonadota; class Alphaproteobacteria; order Rhodobacterales; family Rhodobacteraceae; genus Yoonia. Next base: position 109 of record CAJXTP010000053.1, on the reverse strand, counting down.
CCGTGACATGGATGCCTTTGTCCGTCCGGCGCATCTCGACGACATTGGTGCCAAGGTGCAGGTTCACGCCTTTTTCTGTCTCTTATACACATCTCCGAGCCCACGAGAC
>CAJXTP010000052.1 GCA_913061335.1 uncultured Loktanella sp. | reverse complement strand
ATCCAGCCTCGCCGCCAGATGGGCGCAGTTCCAAGTTCACAGATGCCCCGTTGTAGTCGACACGTCCCGACAACGGCGCAGACACCAGCGGCGTTTTCAACCAAATCCCCGGATCAGCAGGTGACCCCAAGGTCGCAATCGTTTTGCCAAGGCGGGTCTCGCCAGCGGGTTTTGGGGCCGCCATAGCGTCGGCCCTATCTTCGGCCGTGGTCGTATCAAATTGCGCAACGGTGCGTGCGTCGGCCGGTGGTGCTGCCACAGCAGGCGTCGCAATGACGATTTCGGGGCGGTGGAAAACCTCTTGCAGCGACTGCGATGTGCAGCCAGCAAGGACGAACGCGGGGAACAAGACAACATATTTCATAAACGTGACCGTATTGGGTGTGCATAGGTGCTGCAAGTCGTGCTGTGCGTCTTGCGCAGGCTTTCGCCGCGCCCTAAGTTCAGCCTTATGATAACCCCATTGATCGACCCATTCGCCCGCACCATCGACTATTTGCGCGTCTCCGTGACGGACCGCTGCGATTTTCGCTGTGTGTATTGCATGTCGGAAAACATGACTTTCTTACCCAAGAAGGAATTGCTGACGCTAGAAGAGTTGGACCGCATGTGTTCTGCGTTCATCCGCATGGGGGTCAATAAATTGCGCATCACAGGCGGTGAGCCGCTGGTGCGGCGCGGGATCATGACATTCTTTGAAACCATGTCGCGGCATCTCAAAACCGGCGATCTAGAAGAATTGACGCTGACCACAAATGGCAGCCAGCTTGAGAAATACGCAGACCAATTGGCGGCGTTTGGTATCAAGCGTGTGAATATATCGCTTGATACGTTGGACGAGGAAAAATTCGCCCGCATCACGCGTTGGGGCCGCCTGCCGCAAGTGCTGCGCGGGATTGAGGCCGCCCAAGCGGCTGGCTTGCGCGTTAAGCTGAATGCAGTTGCGCTCAAGGATTTCAACGAGGACGAACTGTTCACGTTAACCGACTGGTGTGCAGCCCGCGATATCGACCTGACATTCATCGAAGTCATGCCAATGGGTGATCTGGGTAATGAGGATCGGATTGGGCAGTTTTGGTCGCTCAAAGACCTGCGTGTGCAATTGGAAACCCGCGGTGGTCTTACTGATTTGCCGGACCGAACTGGCGGCCCTGCCCGCTATGTGCGTGTGGATGCGACGGGTCAAAAGATTGGGTTTATTACGCCGCTGTCGCATAATTTTTGCGAAAGCTGTAACCGCGTGCGGGTCACTTGCACCGGCGAGATTTACACATGTCTGGGCCAAGAAGGGCATTCCGACCTGCGCGGCCCCTTGCGTGCATCCGAGAATGACACGGTACTGGAAGACGCAATTCGCCACGCGATCACGCTGAAACCTAAGGGCCATGATTTCGACTATTCGCGCCAGCAGGTCGATGGGCAAGTCAGCCGCCACATGTCACACACGGGTGGCTAAATTACTTTTAGCCGCAAATGCGGTACCTACCATTGCGAAATACCAGTTCAAAATTGCTCAGGTCCGCTTGCGTTCCTGGGTGGCAGTTTGCGGTTTGTCTGTCAAATTTGCTGGCATAGTGGCGCAGACTATGGCCCTAGAAGATCCGTAAGTCCGATTCGATGGTCTGCCCATTGATCAGCACTTACCGTCTTTCAGCACCGCTCCAGCAACGACACTGCCAGAGCGGTCCCACCTAAGTTTACTTACGGCAAACATACCGTCAACTGGGGCTTCTTGGGCGCTTGCGGGGCTGCAAAGCAAAATGCTAAAACAGCCAGTGCCCAGAACTAATCCTGAACGGAAAATTGGTGCGTAGGATGGGTTTTAACCCATCTTAGCTAACGGGCATCCGCTCTTCGACGATGCCAGCCCACCAGCTACAACCTGCAGGAATAACCTCGTCATTAAAGTTGTATTCGGGGTGGTGCACAGATGCGCTATCCCCGTTCCCAACCAGAATATACGCGCCCGGCCGTTCCTCAAGCAGATAGGCAAAGTCTTCGCCGCCCATCACCAATGGCGCATCATCACAAGCGCCTGATACATTCGCCGCCACGGATGCGGCGAATTCGGTCTGCGCGTCGTGGTTCACCATGCATGGATAACCGTGGTAATATTTCACCTCGGCCACAGCCCCGAAGGTTTCGCTAACGCTTGTGGCAATCGCCGCCAGACGCTGCTCGGCCAAGGCGCGCATATCTTTCGACATCGTACGCACGGTCCCTTTCATATGCGTCCGCTGGGCGATCACGTTGAACGCATTGGACGAACTTTCAATGGACGTTACTGACACCACGAGCTGATCCACAGGGTCCGCATTCCGGCTGGAAATTGATTGCAAGGCCGTCACAGTGTGGGCCGCGACAACGATGCTATCGACGGTTTCATGCGGCTTGGCAGCATGCCCACCTTTGCCTTCGACGATGATTTCGAACGTGTCGGTGGCTGCGAAAAACGCGCCTGACCGAATTGAAAATGACCCGACTGGCAAGCCCGGCCAATTGTGCATGCCGTAAACTTCTTGGATGCCGAACTTATCCATCATCCCGTCTTCGCACATTTCACGACCGCCGCCCCCGCCCTCTTCTGCGGGTTGGAAGATGACAACAACTGTCCCGTCGAAATTGCGCGTTTCGGACAGGTATTTCGCAGCGCCAAGCAACATCGCAGTATGTCCATCATGCCCACAGGCGTGCATTGCGCCATCGATTTTGGATGCATAGTCCAGCCCTGTGGCCTCGAGGATTGGCAGCGCGTCCATGTCCGCACGCAGCCCAATGACTTTGCCTGCAGTATCCGTTCTTCCCCTGATTACACCCACAACGCCGGTGCGCCCAATGCCCGTTTCAATCGTATCGCAGCCAAATGCGGCCAGCTTTTCAGCCACGATTGCTGATGTCCGATGAGTCTCAAACAGAATCTCTGGGTTTTCGTGCAGATCGCGACGCCATGCTGTGATTTCGGGCAGCAATTCGGCAAAACGGTTCTTTACAGGCATCGATTAGCTCCGGTGATGAAGGGGTTTTCATGCAAGGTGATCTAGGTTTTCGCAAAGTGCAAGCAAGGTTATAAGTTTGGTCCAAGTACCAGCTTGGATCCGTCGGTGAACCGTCCGAACCGGAATCGGTCCATGTCATAGCCCGCAGGTTCGCCGCGCACGATCCGTGCTACGATCCGCCCAAACGCGGGCCCAATCCCAAATCCATGTCCACACATGCCCGTCGCAATCGTCAATCCATCAAGCGGCGCGCGGTCAACCACAGGCACGATATCGGGCATCGTGTCGATCATGCCCGCCCACGCCGTTTTAATTTTCACGTCGCCCAGTGCAGGGAATGTCCCAGCAAAATCGCGCGCAAGTTTTGCGACGCATGACTTGTTTGGCATGGGGTTCAGGATCCGATTGCGTTCAAACGGGCTGATGTCATCAGCGGACCAACTCCGTTTTGTGCCCCATGCGTCGGGGAATCCAGTGGGGGCTAATGGCAGCAGCCGTGTGCCTGAAAAATCCGCCAGCAGTGCCTTGGCGTACCGACCCACCGCCCGAAACGCATCTGGTCCGACATAAAGCTCGTGAAACCCAGCGGGCGCCAAAGTATATCCGCCGTCGGCCCGCCGCCGGAACGCCAGTTTATCATCCACCGCGCCGCCATTGTGCACTTCCGATAACGGTGCTGTCGCGGCCACGGTCGCCCGCACCGACAATTGCGGAATGCTGATCTCGTGGCGTCGCAAGAATAATTGCGACCACGCCCCGCCTGCCAAGACGACCTCAGAGGCTTTGATCCGACCGTGTTCGCTCACAACCCCAATTACGCTGCCCGCCGCGATATCAAGTGTCCGCACAGCGCAGTTTTCAATGATAATAACACCCGCGCGCACTGCCGCCCGCGCAATTGCAGGCAAGGCGACCCACGGCTCTGCCTTCATATCAGATGCCGTATGAAGCGCGCCAACCCAGCCTGCCTGCCCGTTTGGGATCAGGTTCGCCGTTTGTTTGGCGGTCAGGATTTCACTGTCTAATCCGTGGGCCTTGGCGTGTGGCAGCCAGTCTTCATAGCCGCCGATCTCAGTAGTTTTCGTCGCCAAATAGGTCACGCCAGTTTGCCGCAACCCAATGTCTTCAGGGATATCAGCCGCCATTTGGCGCCACATCGCGGCAGCCTCGGCCATGATCGGCAACTCAGCTGGATCGCGCCCTTGGGCCCTAATCCAACCCCAGTTGCGCGAAGATTGCTCGCCTGCGACCCGCCCCTTTTCCAAGACAACAACCCGCAGCCCAGATTTCGCCAATTCCCACGCCGTCAGCACGCCGATGATGCCTGCGCCAATGACCACGACGTCTGTGGCGTCAGGCAACACGGATTGATGCTCCAGTGGCATCTGCATGGTGAACGGAAACGTCATTCAGCGAGGGACTTTACGAGGCGGTGCATAAAGGCTTCGCCTTGGGCAAACTGATCGACGGTGATGAATTCGTTGGGCTGGTGCGCTTGCGCGATGTCACCGGGGCCGCAAACAACGGCGGAGTAGCCGCGTTCTTGGAATTGTCCGGCCTCTGTGCCGTAGCTGACGACGTGGGTGGCGTTATCGCCTGTGAGACTGCGCGCGAGTTCTTCGGCTGTGCCCATGTTTTCAGGCACCAATCCCGGCAGGGTGAAAAATGGCACGGCGTCGATGCCTGTCTCGGGACGGACGGCTTGCATGACTGCCTCAAGCTCCGCGATTTTGGCCATCACGCGGGCTTGCCAATCGGCCACGCTGTCACCGGGCACAATGCGTATATCAAAGCTGAAACGGCAGTCCTTGGCCGTGATGTTGTTGGCGGTTCCGCCGCTGATCGTACCGCAATGCAAGGTGGTATAGGGCGGATCAAACGGAGCGTTTATGTCGCTGGGCTTCTGCGCTGCGTTTTGCGCGTTCACCTGATTGGCCCAATCGATCAGCTTGGCAGCCATCATAATCGCACTGACGCCTTGATAGGCGATCGACGAATGCACCTCGAATCCGCGCACATGCATGTGCCAGCCGGTACCACCTTTATGGCCCGTAACCACCTGCATCATTGATGGTTCGCCGACCAACACAGTATCTGCGCGCGGCATGCCGTGGCTGACCATGTGATCGATCATCGGCGGGGCACCAAGGCAGCCTACTTCTTCGTCATATGACAGTGCAATCTGCAAAGGCCGTTTGATGCCCGCTTTGATCGCCAGCGGCACCGCAAACAGCGCCAACGCATCGAACCCTTTCATGTCGCAGGTGCCACGCCCGTAGAGTTTGCCGTCAATTTCGGTCACCGTGAACGGGTCCGTGTCCCACGCTTGCCCGTCGACTGGCACCACGTCCGTATGACCCGACAAAACCACACCGCCGTCCACTTGTGGGCCGACATGCGCATAAAGCGCGGCCTTAGTGCCGTCGTCATTTGGCACCCGTGTCGATGCCACCCCGTGACTGTCCAAATACTCTGCGACCCAATCAATCAGGTCAAGATTACTGTCGCGACTAACGGTTGGAAAGCTGATCAGTTTTTCCATCAGCGCGCGGGCGGTCATATCCATTTGGGTCATCCTATTTGCTGTGGCACGAATATTTGGCGATTCAGGGCCGTTTTCTTGAGCATCGTCGTAATCGATTATCAGCGCAAATAGGAATCGGCTTGCGGAGTTCGTAATCCATGTTACCGTTTGGTCAAATACTGGCGTGTGCCGCTGCGGTCCGACCAGAAAAATAAAATATTTGAACCACTTGGGAGGTTCTTAATGCCCGACGGGACGCTGCCAGTCTTGGATGTCCAAGACTTAAAAACCGTATTCAAGACCCGCGCAGGCGAGGTTCATGCCGTCAATGATGTCAGTTTCCACCTGCAAAAAGGTGAACTTTTGGGCGTTGTAGGGGAAAGCGGATCGGGCAAATCGGTGACAATGATGTCGCTGTTAGGCTTATTACCGATGCCCCCTGCAGAGATTCGCGGCGGACGCGTGATGTTTGAAGGTCAAGATTTATTGACGCTTGATCCCAAAGGCTTGCGCAGCGTGCGCGGTGCTCGCATTGGGTTTATTTTCCAAGATCCAATGACGTCGCTGAACCCTGTGTTCACCGTGGGTCACCAAATTGCTGAACCTCTGCGCAAACACATGGGCATGTCCAAGAAACGGGCCACTGAGCGGTCCAAAGAATTGCTTGAACTGGTTGGTATTCCTGACGCCGGACGCAGGCTTCATGATTATCCTCACCAGTTTTCAGGCGGCATGCGTCAACGGGTGATGATTGCTATTGCGCTGGCTTGTGACCCGCAGGTTTTGATCGCCGATGAGCCGACAACGGCGTTGGATGTCACCATTCAAGCCCAAATATTGGAGCTGATGAAAGAGCTGCGCGACAAGCTGGGCATGGCCGTTATCTGGATCACTCACGACCTTGGCGTTATTGCCGGTATCGCGGACCGTGTGATGGTGATGTATGGTGGTCAGGTTGTTGAACACGCCCCTGTGCATGAATTATTTGCCAACCCGCAGCACCCCTATACCAGCGCATTGTTGAAAACGATCCCTTCTATTTCTGGAAAGCGTGCCGCGCGGCTTACTGTGATTGAGGGCCAACCGCCTTTGGTTTTGGGTGCGCCGACATCTTGTCCGTTCCGTGATCGCTGTGCGCAGGCGATGCCTGTGTGTGCAACCAAGGTCCCGCCGCGTTACGATGTTGGTGAAGGCCATGATGCCGCCTGCTTCCTTGTTGACCCGCTGGAGGTGGCCCATGCTGGATAATCCTGCCAAGCCGCTGGTGTCGGTGCGTGATCTAAAAATGCATTTCCCAATTTACTCGGGCCTGCTGCGCCGCCGTGTCGGCGAGGTGAAAGCCGTTGATGGTCTGACATTTGATGTGATGGAAGGCGAGACGCTTGGTCTTGTGGGCGAAAGCGGATGTGGCAAGTCAACAGCGGGGCGTGCCGTGTTGCGGCTTTATGATATCACTGGCGGCCAGATCGAAATTGATGGCCGCGAGATTGGTAACACACCGCAAAGCCAATTGCGCGACCTGCGCCCAACGATGCAGATGGTGTTCCAAGACCCGCAGGCATCGCTGAACCCGCGCATGACTGTCGAGGCGATTATTCGCGAGCCATTGGACGAACACACGACGCTGACGCCAATGGAAAAGCGCGAAAAAGTAGCTGAGCTGATGGATGCAGTTGGTCTAAACCGCAAGTTTGCAGCCCGTTATCCGCATGCATTTTCGGGCGGGCAGCGCCAGCGGATCGGGATTGCCCGTGCATTGGCGTTGAACCCTAAGTTTATCGTATGCGACGAGCCGATCGCCGCACTTGATGTGTCGATCCAAGCACAGGTGGTTAACCTGCTTGAAGACCTGCAGGAAAAGTTTGGCCTGACGTATTTGTTTATCAGCCACGATCTGTCGATGGTCCGTCATATCGCGACCCGCGTCGCTGTGATGTATCTGGGCAAAATCGTTGAATTGGCGGATCGCGAAACGCTTTTCGCGGCCCCCTTGCACCCCTACACCAAGGCGCTGCTATCAGCGGTGCCAGAACCTGACCCCGCACTTGCCCGCAATACCAACCGGATCATTTTGCAAGGCGACGTGCCGTCCCCATCCAACCCGCCACAGGGCTGCAATTTTTGTACGCGCTGCCCTGCGGTCATGGACATCTGTAAACAGGTGGAACCCGAATACCGTGAAGTGAAGCCGCGCCAGTTTGCCGCCTGCCACCTTTACAACGAGACATAACAACAAACCCCCACCGGCCAACGGTGGGACCCCGAGGTCAAAGAATAAGAGCACCAACTAGGAGAGTACTAAAATGAATATGAAAACTGCATTGATGGGCGCCGTAGCCGGCCTCGCATTCGCACCGATGGCATATGCCGACGGTCACGAAGGTGAGCGCGGCCGTGACGGCGAGCTGAAGATCATCTATTGGCAAGCGCCATCCATCCTGAACCCATATCTGTCAGGTGGCACAAAGGATCTCGAATCCGCGTCCATGGTCGTAGAGCCGCTTGCGCGTTACAACGACACAGGCGCGTTGGTGCCATACCTTGCCGCTGAAATCCCAACTGTCAGCAATGGCGGCGTGTCCGAGGATTTAACATCGATCACTTGGAAGCTGAAAGAAGGCCTGCTTTGGTCTGATGGCACTGCCGTCACATCCGCAGACGTGGCATTCACGGCACAGTACTGCATGGATCCAGAAGGCGGTTGCGCACAAGCATCCAAGTTTGATGGCGTGCAATCTGTAGAAGCGATTGATGACCTGACTGTTAAAGTCACATTCGACAGCCCGAAGCCAAATCCATATGGCCCATTTGCTGGCGCGCAGTCCCCAATCATTCAAGCGGCACAGTTTGCTAATTGTCTGGGTGCAAAAGCACCTGAGTGCACGGACGCCAACTTTGGCCCGATTGGTACAGGTCCGTTTGTTGTCACAGACTTCCGCACCAATGACGTTATCCAGATGGCTGCCAACGAAAACTTCCGCGTTGCAGGTCAGCCTGCGTTCGCAACTGTGACCTTCAAAGGGGGCGGCGACGCAACTGCTGCTGGTCGTGCGGTTATGGAAACTGGCGAATTTGATTACGCTTGGAACATGCAGTTGGCACCAGACGTGCTTGCAGCAATGGCCGATGGCGGTGTTGGTACACCGATCAGCGCGTTCGGCACACTTGTTGAGCGTCTTGAGATGAACCTGACAAACCCATCATCGGATCTACCCGAGGGCGAGCGTGGCACAGTTGCACACCCGCACCCGTTCCTGTCCGAGTTTGACGTGCGTCATGCATTGTCCATGGCAATCGACCGCGAATTGCTGGTTGAAGTTGGCTATGGTCAGGCTGGCCGTCCGACTTGTAACTTGGTTCCTGGTCCAGAAATCTATGCATCCACAGACAACACTGGTTGCCTGACCCAAGACATTGAGGGCGCAAAAGCGCTGCTTGAGGGCGCAGGCTGGGTAGATAGCAATGGCGACGGCGTCCGTGAAAAAGACGGTGTTGAGCTGCGCATCTTGTACCAGACATCCACAAACGCTGTGCGTCAGGATTTCCAAGCTCTGATCAAAGAATGGTGGGGCGAAATTGGTGTAGAAACCGAACTTCGTAACCTTGATGCATCCGTGTTCTTTGGTGGTGATCCAGGTTCGCCTGACACGTTCCAAAAATTCTATGCGGACGTGGAAATGTATGCCAACAACTTTGATGGCACTGATCCGCAAGCCTATCTCGCAGCATATCGTTGTGGCGGCGAACCAAAGCCGTCCAGCCAGTGGCAGGGTGAAAACATCAACCGCTTCTGCGATCCAGCATACGACGCGCTGATCGACGAGTTGGGGGCGACTGCTGACATCGGCAAGCGTGGCGATCTGATGCGCGAGATGAACAACATGCTGACACGTGACACGATGACAATCGTGCCGCTGGTTGACCGTGGTCGTGTATCTGCAAAAGCCAACACACTTGGCGGCGTTGTTCTTAACACTTGGGATTCCGAGCTGTGGAACGTTGCTGACTGGTATCGCATTGGCGAATAAGCCTTTGACCAAGATGGGTTAAAACCCATCCTACGACCCGGAGGGCAGGTTACCCCTGCCCTCCGATTTCCCCGCACACCGTTTTGTACCAAGGCGTCAACACATGCTTACCTTCACCATCCGCAGGTTACTTATGTCCATCCCGACGCTTTTGTTCATCGCGTTTGTTATCTTTATGCTGTTGGAACTCGCTCCGGGCGATCCGATGTCTCAGATGCCGCTAACGATCCCGCCTGAAGTCAAAGAAAAGATGCGTCTGGCCTTGGGCTTAGGCGAGCCTTGGTGGGTCCGGTTCCCGCTTTGGCTAAGGCAGTTTTTCATCGTCGAGCCGCAGTATTGGATCGATGCCATCTTCGGCACCAACTTTGCTGACGGTGCCCAGCGGATCATCTCGTTCCAGTCACGGTCCCCAGTATTCGACACAATCGCGCAGCGGCTGCCACAGACATTGTGGGTTGTTGGTATGTCCTACATCGTTGGTGTGCTGATCGCCCTGCCCATCGGGATTATCAGTGCATACAAACAGTATTCGGTGTTTGACCAAACCGGTACATTCGTATCGATGATCGGCTTTTCAGTGCCTCCGTTTTTCAGTGGCGTGCTGCTGATCGTGATCTTTTCAGTCCAATTGAAATGGCTGCCGTCAATCTATGACACCACCCATGTTGTGACCTCGTGGGACAGCTTTGTGTTTCAGCTGCGCCAAATGATCATGCCGGTCATGGTTTTGGCCCTGCAAACGACCGCCCAAGTCAGCCGATATATGCGTGCGTCCATGCTTGATAACCTGTCCCAAGACTACGTCCGTACCGCACGTGCCAAAGGACTGTCCGAAAGCACTGTGGTCATGAAACATGTGCTGCGCAATTCGATGATCCCTGTGGTCACCGTGATTGCGCTTGGCATCCCGTCGATCTTTGGCGGCGCGATTATCACCGAGCAGATTTTCAAGGTGAATGGCCTTGGGCAGCTGCTTATTATCGCCCTGCAAGGCAACGATATTCCCATGGTTATGACGATCACCTTCCTGTTGGCAGTGCTGATCGTTGTGATGAACCTAATTGCCGATATTCTTTACGGCGTGCTTGACCCAAGGATCCGCTATGACTGATGACACCTTGGAAATGACCGAAAAACCGCGCAGCCAGTGGTTGGATGTTTGGGATCAATTCCGGACCCATAAAGGCGCCGTTCTTGGCCTTGGGTTCCTGATATCTATTACGCTGTTTTGCACCGTTGGCCCGCTGATTTGGGACGTGGATGCGGGCAAGCTGAACATTCGTAACAAGAACATCCGGCCGATCTATATGGCGCTGTTTGATAGCGGCGCAAAGGTCAGTTGGGGCAACCCGATGGGGTCCGACAACCTTGGCCGCGATATCATGGCGAACATCATGCAAGGCGGGCGTATTTCGCTAGCTGTTGGCTGGACTGCGATGATCTTGGCCCTGCTGATTGGCACAACCGTCGGTGTGCTTTCGGGGTATTTCAAACGGCTTGACGGGCTGCTGATGCGCTTTACCGATCTGGTGCTGGCGTTGCCGCTGCTACCACTGCTGTTGGTGATGATGCTGCTGTTCCGCGACCCGCTGCGCAGCACGTTTGGGCCCGAGCAAGGTATCTTCATTCTCATCGTCACAGGCATCGGGATCACGAGCTGGATGCAGACCGCGCGTATTGTACGCGGCGATGTTATGGCGCTGAAAGAACGCGAATTTGTGCTGGCCGCTCGGTCCATCGGGACCCCTGCGCGGCGCATGATCACACGGCACCTGCTGCCCAATGTAATGTCCCCGATAATGGTGTCGGCGACGCTTGGGCTTGCGACCGCGATCATCACAGAAAGCGCGCTGTCGTTTCTTGGGTTGGGCTTTCCATCAGATTTCCCAACATGGGGGAAAATCCTATTTGATAGCGTCGACCGGATGACATCGTTCCCAGAGCGGGTGATCTGGCCGGGCCTCGCGATTTCACTGACTGTGCTGTCAGTGAACTACATCGGTGATGGGCTGCGCGACGCATTGGACCCACGTATTCGCGGGCTTTAATGCATCTTGCGGTGTATCCGCTGGATCAAAAGCCAAACGACGATCAGCACGACGGGAGTGACCCCTGCGGCCAGCATTGTTTTGCTAATGCCATAGGCCTTTTCCACCGGCCCAAGGACATAAAGTGCGAGGCTGACGGCGTAGTAGCTGATCGCGACGACAGACAGCCCCTCTACGGTGCGCTGCAGGCGTAATTGCAGGTCAGCGCGCTTGTCCATTGAGGTCAGCAAGTCTTGGTTCTGGGCGGAGCGTTCAACATCAACGCGGGTCCGCAATAGATCGGATGCACGCGCCGCCCTGTCGGTCAAACTCTGCAGCCGGCTCTGGGTCGATTCCACCGTACGCATGGCCGGATCAAAGCGGCGCATCATGAATTCGCCAAACGTTTGTCGACCCAAAAATCGATCGCCGCGCAAGATAAATATGCGTTGATTTACAATGGCTTCATAGGCCCGCGTGGCGCCAAACCGGTAGGCAGATCGCGCCACCGCATTTTCCAACGCAGCCGATATTTGCAAAAGCTGGCGCAGGGTTTCATCGGACTTCAGCGTGTCGCTGTTCAGCTCGGCCACCAAGGACGATAGCTGTTTGTCGAGCATCGAAAGATCCGGTCCCATGTCGCGGACTTTGGCCAGCCCAAGCATCGCCATCGCCTTATAAGTTTCGATCTCGCACAGCCGCTGCACAACGCGGCCAATCCGCCGCCCACCAGTTTCTTGGCGCGCAAAAACAGCCATGCGCATATGTCCGGCGGGGTCGATCCTAAAGTCGGTTGCGACGACCAATTCGTCCTCTAGCACGCGGGCAATCGCCAAGCTTTCGGGCACAAACCATTGGGTCGTTTTATCAATGATACCGTCGTCCCCGTCGCACATTTCCACGCGGATCAACGCGCTAGTGATCCGCGTTCCGGGACAAGATCGCAACCAGTCATCAGGGAACATCGCAAATGTAGATGCGTCAAACGGTGGGATCGCGTTGCCGTCGCCGAAAATCGTGTAGGTGACAAACTCAGAATGGCTTTCCCATTTGAGCATATGCTTGCCGATCTGGCCGGAATAATGCGTCGCATCCGGTTGCGGGTGCGCCGCGCCATAGCGGTCCAGAAGCGCGATAAGATGGGCCCGTTCTGCGGCCCGATCCGGCGTCTCGGAGGTGATCGCGAGATAGGCTGCGCGCGCCGGTGCGTGCAGCGTCGGGAACGGCCTTGCATGCAATTCATTCGCCATTGCATAGCGCAGTGGATGATCTGGAATTGATGTCATTGTACGTGGCCCCACAAAGATTTTCATGGGGTCACATTAGTCGTTTTTGCGTGCCTGTAAATTAAAAACTGTTTAGTTACAGATATTTACCAGAATACATTTGTATACTATTAGATGACCACCACAGCCAGCGGCGGGAAGCCGTTAAAGCAAACGCTTGAATATGTCGAGGTGTACGCGCCTGTGTTTCGGATCAAAACGCGGTCGCCGGATTTTAGGGTCATTGGCATCATCATTGGGCGTTTTTCGTACAAGACATCGACGCTGTCGCATGACGGACCAGCCAAGATGCATGGCCCCATCGCGTCGGCGTCTTTTGCGGTCTCGAATTTGTACCGAATTGCCTCGCCTTCGGTTTCGGCCAAGCCAGAAAACCGACCGATATCGAGGTAGACCCAGCGGTGCATATCGCGGTCGGATTTGCGCGACACGAGCATGACTTCTGACACGATCACACCTGCCTCTGCGACAAGGCCGCGACCCGGTTCAGCCATGATGGTGGCGACGTCGCCAAAGCGGGCTGTGACCTGCGCCATGACGTCTGCGGCGTAGGCTGTTGGGGCCTCAATTGCTTCGCCGTAAAACGCAGGAAACCCGCCACCAATGTTGAGCAATGTCAGGTCGTACCCTGCATCTTTTGCCGCGTCCCAGATGTCTGCAAGTGCGTCGAGTGACGGCGCCCACATTGCCGCCTGACGGGTCTGAGACCCGACGTGAAACGAGAACCCAACAGGGTCTAGACCAAGCAATTTTGCATAGCCAAGCAGGCGGATGGCAGTGTCGCGGTCACAGCCAAATTTACGTGACAAAGGCCAGTCCGCTTGGGAAACTTCGACGATAAGGCGGATGTAAACCTGTGCGCCAGGAGCGTTTTGTGCAATCTTTTCAAGTTCTTCGTCAGCGTCAGCCGAGAACAGCGTGATCCCTTGTGCGTGCGCCCATGCGATGTCGGATGACCGTTTGATCGTGTTGCCGAATGACACATGCGCGGGGTCGGCACCGTGACCCAAGCACAGGGCGATCTCGGCTTTGGACGCGGCATCGAAATGCGACCCAAGCGCGACAAGACGCGCGATGATTTCATCGGCTGGATTGGCTTTCACGGCGTAGTGAATAGACGCGCGACCAAGGCCTGCGGCAAGCGCGCGGTACTGGGCTTCGACGCGGTCCACGTCGATCACGAGGGTCGGTTGATCAAAGGTATTTGCGGCGCAAAATGTGTCCAAGCGAGAGGGCATAGCAATAGGGTTTGACGCCACGAATGGCGATGCATGTACAGTCATCTGACTACTCCAAAAGACTCGGCCATAAGAGTGGGGTTCTGCCCACTAAAGAGACCGCTCAGTTCCAAGGGAGAAGTTACCGTCGCTACGTAAACACAAGTGATGACTGTCACCGGCCAGAGGCGCGTGCGTTGGCTTCTATATGCGCCCATTTAGGCCAATTTTGGATTCGTGCAATCCCTAAAATGCAGGGTGCTGAAATTAGTTTTTGCCCCTGATTTTTCGTGTATTTTTTGCATAAGTTTCGCGTAAGTTTTGCATATGCCGAATTTGACCGCTACACCGCGCCCATGTCTCAGCTAATTTTGCTTAATAAACCGTTTGGCGTGTTGTCCCAATTTACCGACACCAAAAGCCCGACCAGCCGTCCGACGCTGTCGGCCTATGTTGATGTGCCTGCCGGCTATCCAGCTGGTCGTTTGGACCGCGATAGCGAAGGGTTGTTGCTGTTGACGGACGATGGCCCGTTGCAGGCCAAAATATCGGACCCGAAGCATAAGATGTCCAAGACATATTACGTGCAGGTTGAAGGTGCGCCAACGGATGCCGATTTGCAGCCGTTGCGCGATGGGGTCACGTTGAAAGATGGTCTGACGCGCCCTGCGAAGGTGCATCTGATTGACCCGCCTGCCCTGTGGGATCGCGACCCGCCTGTCCGGTTTCGCAAGTCCGTTCCAGATGCTTGGATCGAGATCACAATATCAGAGGGCCGTAACCGCCAAGTTCGCCGCATGACCGCGCATGTCGGGTTTCCGACGCTGCGGTTGGTCCGCTGGCGGATTGGGGAGTGGACGTTGGACGGGATTGAAAGTGGGGCTTGGGCTGTCTCTTATACACATCTGACGCTGCCGACGAATAGA
>CAJXTP010000051.1 GCA_913061335.1 uncultured Loktanella sp. | reverse complement strand
GTTTCAACCATGACCTGCTCGGGCATATCTGCCGCCAGCTTTGGCGGACCGCCCGCATCCTCATCGACGATATAAATCCCAACGCTGGAGCCTTCGTTAAACGGCTTCACAACATAGGGCGGTTTTAGAACATGTGCGGCCTGAACTTCAGCAGAGCTCGCAATCACCGAATGCACAAAGGGCAGACCGTGGGCTGCATAAACATCCTTGGTGCGCTGCTTATCCATCGTGACAGCCGATGCCATCACGCCAGAATGCGTATATGGGATCTTCATCCACTCAAGCAGGCCTTGCACGCAGCCATCCTCACCCCAGCGGCCATGCAGGGCGTTGAATACAACGTCAGGAGAAATATCTGTCAAACGCGCAGCGAGATCGGGGCCAGCATCGACCTCAATCACGTCATATCCCGTTTCCCGTAAAGCTGCGGCACATTCGGCGCCCGAACTCAGCGAAACATCACGTTCCACCGACGGACCACCCATCAAAACAACAACTTTCGGGTTTGCCCTGCTCGACATAACCCACCACCTTTAACGCGGACCTTTTTGACCCGTCATTTATATTTGGTCCTGCCAAGGACCTGCCCCCAATTTCAGAGGCCTTTGTTCGTCACGATGCGTATTAGGATCCGTTACGATTGCCTACCCGCATAATTTCCCATTCTAGCGTGATCCCACTGGAATCGTAAACCTTTTTCCGCACAAGCTCGCCTAAATTTTCCAAATCAGCCGCAGTTGCACCCCCAGCGTTGGTCAGAAAATTCGAATGTTTGGTGTTCATAACGGCCCCGCCGATGGTTGCACCGCGCATACCCGCATCATCAATGACCTTCCACGCCTTAAGATCATGCACGTCGTCCGCCAGTCCGGTGGACGAATATCCGGCCGGATTGCGAAATGTGGACCCCGCTGTGCGGTCCTTAGTTGGCTGCGTCGCATCACGCTTGGCCAATTGGTCATCCATGCGCGCAGCCAATACGTCGGCATCCCCAGTTGGGGCCAACAAAGTTGCGCCCACAATCACTGCTCCATCTGCCAAGGCTGAACTACGGTACGCCAACTGCAAATCCGCCGCAGGCAAGTTCGCCACGGTACCATCACGCATCACAGCTGTGACGCTTTGCAAAAAATCCGCCATATAGCTGCCATAACAACCAGCGTTCATCCGCACAGCGCCGCCAATTGTGCCCGGAATGGTGCGCAGAAATGTCAGGTCAAGGCCCTCTGCCGCGGCCTTGCGGGCCACATGTGCATCCAACGCAGCCGCACCGGCGGTCACAATTTGACCGTCAAATCCTATCGCGTTAAAGCCACGTCCAAGCCGGATCACCACACCAGACACACCGCCGTCACGGACAATCAGGTTTGACCCAACACCCATTGGGAACACGGCAACACTTGGGTCAAGTTCAGCCATAAACGCAGATAAATCATCCACATCAGCAGGCTGAAACAGCACATCCGCAGGGCCACCCACACGCATCCACGTCAGATCAGCAAGGCTGCGATTTGGAGTCAATGTGCCACGCACTTGCGGTAAATTCTCAATCATGCCCTAGTCCCTAAACCTGCGGCGCAGCAACATATGCCCCAATAGCGCGCCCGCCCCTGCGCCAATCAGCGCAGGCAGCAAAGTCACCATCGCCACACCAATCGCAAACAGCGGATCAATGCCAACCGGTGTTGTTGATGCAAAAACGAAAATCGCGACACCCGCCGCCAGCACCGAGATAATAGTCAGCGCAAATCCTGGTTTCTGAGCCAGCATCAAACGTGCCATCACGACAAACGGGATCATCGCAGACACAAACATCACGGCGATCACAGTCAAATCAGCCATTGCGCCCGACCAATTGCTTGGCCCATCGGGTCAGGTAAACAACGGGCCAGCGCAGCACAGACATGCCGGCAGCCAACGCAATCAATCCAATCCAAGGGCCGTTTTGATATGTCACCCAGCCCAGCAATGGAATGCCGACAGCAATCAACAAATAGGCGCGTTGCCACAGATTATCCTTGGACGGGATCATCGCCATGACATTGGCGGCCAACAGCCAAAGGGCGGCGCAAATCAATGACGTGGTCATCATTTCGGAAGCTCCGGCTTTTCGCCGCGCATGCGCGCGTAAATATAGCGCAACGGATTGCGAAACATCGACACAAATGCTGCAGCAGCAAGCACACCGACGATCCAACCAAAATCGATCCCGATCCAGATGATCAACACAGGAGCCAACAGCAACAGCGTCACCCCCGGCACATATTGACGGCGCATCGGCAGCAAGGCCGTGACCACAGCCAACAGCACCCAAATGCACCCTATGAAAAGCGAGGTCATCACTTTTTCAGGCGATCAGGCAGGCCATTGGCCCAAGCACTGATCGTACCCGCGCCAAGACAAACAACCATGTCGCCAGGTTTTGCCTGTTCGCGCACAAGCCGTTCCAGATCATCCTCGGATGCCACAGCACGCGCATGGCGGTGGCCGTGGCGGATCAGACCGGCGACCAGATCATCACGGGTCGCACCTTCAATCACGTCCTCACCAGCGGAATATACATCCGCAATGCCAACGACATCGGCATCGTTAAAACAGGCGCAAAACTCATCAAAATGGTGGTGCAAACGGGTATAGCGGTGCGGTTGATGCACGGCGATCACGCGGCCTTCACTGGCTTGACGTGCAGCTTTTAAGACCGCAGTAATTTCGACCGGATGATGACCGTAATCATCAATGATCGTGACACCATTCACTTCGCCGACGCGTGTAAAGCGACGGTTCACGCCGCCAAATTCTCTCAACGCTTTGCGGATTTCGTCCTTCTTAAGTCCCAAATGACGGGCCACAGCCACAGCGGACAGCGCATTGCTGACGTTGTGATCACCGGGCATCGGCAATTCACAGCCTTCGATAAGGTCGCCTTCGGCCTGCAATGCCACATCAAAATGGGCGATACCTGCCTTATAATGCAAGTTCACGGCACGCACGTCGGCCTGAGCATTAAAGCCATAAGTCGTCACACGGCGATCTGTCAGCTTACCAACCAGCGCCTGTACTTCAGCATTATCGGTGCAGCACACTGCCAGCCCATAAAACGGAATACCCGACACAAAATCGTAAAACCCCTGACGCAGATTTTCGATGGTGCCCCAATGGTCCATATGTTCAGGGTCGATGTTGGTCACGATGGCGATGGTCGCGGGCAGACGGTTAAAAGTGCCATCGCTCTCGTCGGCCTCGACCACCATCCACTCGCCCTGCCCCATGCGGGCGTTGGAACCATAGGCATGAATAATGCCACCGTTGATCACAGTCGGATCAATGCCGCCCTCATCCAACAAAGCGGCAACCATTGTTGTGGTCGTCGTTTTGCCATGGGTTCCCGCAACGGCAACGTTTGATTTCAATCGCATTAGTTCAGCCAGCATTTCCGCACGGCGGACAATCGGCAGGCCCTTGGTGCGGGCTTCGTCCAGCTCGGGGTTGCCCGCTTTGATCGCCGATGAGATCACGACAACCTCTGCATCTGCCAAATTCGCGGCCGCTTGCCCCTCAAAAACAGTCGCGCCAAGCTTAACCAAACGGTCCGTGATCGGCGTGAATTTCAGGTCGGACCCCTGCACAGTATAGCCATGTTCCAACAGGACTTCGGCGATGCCAGACATGCCAATGCCGCCAATACCCACAAAATGAATTGGGCCGACATCAAGGGGTAATTTGGTTGCAGTCGCGTTCATAACTCGTCTTTCTTTATTCTTTGGCGGCCAAGTTTTCGACCAGCGCCACAAGGCGCTCCGTTGCATCAGGTTTACCACATGACATGGCCATTTGAGACATTTTCAAAGCGGCCGCACTGTTGGTCAGCACGTTTGTAATTTGCTCCGCCAACGCAGGAGCCGTGAATTCGCTTTCAGGCATCAAAACCGCGGCGCCTGCATCTACCATTTGACGGGCATTTGCGGTTTGCTCATCGCGGATCGCCGCAGCCAAAGGCACAAAAATCGCAGGCCGCCCAATCACTGTCAGATCGGCAATCGTCGAAGCACCTGCACGGGTGATCACCAATTGCGCCTCTGACATCCGGTTTGGAACGTCGTCGAAAAACGGCTGCACATCAGCATCAATGCCTGCATCCGCATAGTATGTCGCGACCCGCATCTCGTCCTCAGCGCGGGCCTGATGGGCGACGCGGATATTTTGACGCAACTCCTTGGGCAGGCTCGCAATCGCCTCGGGAACAACATCAGACAAAATTCGCGCGCCCTGACTGCCACCCATCACAAGGATCGACATCGGGTAGTCACCGGGCGGAATATATCCGGCACCAGCGCGGTCCAAAATCGCAGCACGCACAGGGTTACCGACGTCAACACCTGTCACACCGTCGGGCAAGTCAGTTGGCCACGTCCCGCAAGCAACAGTATGCACACGCTTGGCAAACACTTGGTTCACGCGGCCCAAAACACCGTTTTGCTCATGGATCATCCGCGGCACGCGGTGAATATACGCGGCCACCATCGCAGGGATCGCGGGATACCCGCCAAAGCCCACAACAACATCAGGTTTTTCGCGCAGCATGCGCCACTTGGCACCACCAATGCCGGCCAAAATACGGAATGGCACTGCCAGCTTGGCCACAATTCCACCACGGGCAAAGGTCGCTGACTTCACCACGTTGATTTCAACCGCATCAGGAAAACCACCCGCGTAACGGGCACCGCGATCATCGGTCGACAATTTGACACGCCAGCCACGGGCCAACATTGCCTCGGCCAGTGCTTGAGCAGGAAACATATGGCCACCGGTGCCACCAGCGGCGATTACAAGTAACTTCGTCATCGGCCGCGTCGCATCAAAATATCACCAATCTCGCCTTGCGGACGCGTGCGGGTAAACGCCAACAACATGCCCATCGCAATGCCACCAGCAATAATCGACGAGCCACCGTAACTTACAAATGGCAACGTCATGCCTTTGGCAGGCAGCAACCGCACGGCCACCCCCATGTTGATCATCGCTTGCACGCCAAACGCACAGGCCAATCCAGTACCAGCAAAGCGAATAAACGGGTCACGCTCTTTCAGCAATCGCAGCAAACTGCGCACGACAATCACACTGTACAGCCCAATAATCGCAAGCACGCAAATCAACCCGTATTCCTCGGCAGCAACCGCAATAATGAAATCCGTATGGGCATCAGGCAGCGACCACTTCACTTGGCCTTCACCTACGCCGACACCAAAGAACCCACCTTCGCGGATCGCATTAGTGGCATAGCCAAGCTGGGTCGTCGGGTCCAAATCAGGGCTTAGAAACCCATCAATCCGGCGGGCAAAGTGTTCGGAATTGGCGTAAGCAAACCAGCCAACCGCGACAACACCAGCACAAACACCCGCAAGCAATAACATCGGCGCACCAGCCACAAAATACATGACACCCCATGAAAATAGCACCAAGGCAGCTTGACCGAAATCAGGCTGCAACGCCAAAAACGTGCAAATCACAATCGTCAGGATGAACGAATACATCCGTCCCGGCGGGCCACCAATCTCAAGTGCCGCAGCCATCAACCACGCAGCCATGACCACAAATCCGGGCTTAAGAAACTCCGACGGCTGCAACGACGCAAAACCAAGCGAATACCAGCGCACCGCCCCTTTGCCAAAGTCCGTGCCGAAAAACGGCAAGCCCATCAGGGCAACAAATGCGACCAAAAATCCAAGAATAGCCAAGCGGCGTACCAACTGCGGCGTCATCATCGACGTCAGCAACATAGCAATCATCGCCAGCCCGCCAAAAATCGCCTGACGGCTCACGTAATGAAACGGCTCAAGCCCGTTTTTACTGGCCAACGGAGGCGAAGACGCCAATCCTAGCAGCAAACCAATGCCAAACAGCATCAGCACACAGCCCATTGTCCATTTATCAATTGTCCGCCACCACCGTGGAAGAATAGGGTCACCCGCATAAACCGGGACCGTGCCATAGACCATTTCCGTCATGGGATTACCGCCAATACTGCCTCAAAACGCCCGATTTTTCGGGTCTAACACCAGTTCTAGCGGGTTTGCCGCCCCATTTCTACCGCAAATTGTGGGTGCGCTACTTCCCGCCTCTTTGGTTTCCAAATATCCTCGCCGGAAGCGCCAACATTTACGCCTCTTGCAAAACACACGTTTTCGCGGCACCTGCGTCCCATGCAAGTCAAAACTCTTATCATCGGCGCAGGTGCCGCAGGCATGATGTGCGCCGCCCACGCAGGCAGCGGCGTCCTGATCATCGACCACGCAAAAGCAGCGGGCGACAAAATTCGTATTTCCGGTGGCGGGCGCTGCAATTTCACAAATATGGGCACAACGGCGGCCAACTTTCTGTCAGCCAACCCACATTTCGCGAAATCGGCGCTCAAACGCTATACCCAATGGGATTTTATCAATCTGGTCGCGTCCCACGGGATCGCCTATCACGAGAAAACGCTGGGTCAGCTATTCTGCGATAATTCCGCCAAAGACATCATCGCGATGCTGCATACCGAAATGGCAAGCGCTCAACTTTGGCTGCAAACCGAGGTCGGCGACATCACCCACAACGGCACGCATTTCACTGTGCAAGTGACCAAAGACGGCACGCCCCATACGATCACCGCCACCAATCTTGTCATGGCGTCGGGGGGCAAATCGATCCCCAAGATGGGCGCAACCGGCCTAGGTTACAATGTGGCCACCCAATTCGGGCTCGACGTGATCACGCCGCGCCCCGGTCTTGTGCCGCTAACCTTTACCGATGACCGGTTCAAGCCGCTCGCAGGCACCGCCTTGCCCGCCCGCATCACTGCAGGCGATACAAGTTTCGACGAGGCGCTACTGTTCACCCACCGTGGCCTATCCGGCCCCGCGATCCTGCAAGCATCGTCATATTGGCACGAAGGCGAGGCCATCCGCACCAACTTGATCCCGCAAATCGACCTCTACACAGCCCTGCGCGATGTGCGTATCACGATGGGCCGCAAGGCGCTTACCACGATCATGTCACAACACCTGCCCGCACGGCTCGTCAGTTATTTGGCCGACATCATGGACCTGTCAGGCAACCTCGCTGACCGGTCGGACGCTAGCCTGCAATCGGTCACCGACGCACTGACAAACTGGGACATCACGCCATCAGGTTCAGAAGGATACCGCACAGCCGAAGTCACGCTTGGCGGCGTAAACACTGACCAGCTAAACTCCAAAACCATGGCATCCAAGACGATGCCAAACCTCTACTTCATCGGGGAATGTGTCGATGTAACTGGCTGGCTAGGCGGCTACAATTTTCAATGGGCATGGTCGTCAGGCTGGGCTGCGGGCCAAGCAATCCAGTCGTAGGATGGGTTTTAACCCATCACCACTTGGACCTGCGCCATAAAGTCATCGCCGCGCGTCTCAAAGCTGTCGTATTGATCAAAGCTGGCGCAGGCTGGCGCCAACAACACGACGTCACCCGCCACAGCATCAGAAGCCGCCGCCGCCACTGCGGCCTGCATCGTGCCACAAACGACAGTCTCCACGCCAACCAACTGACGGGCAAAATCCTCGGCCTCGCGACCAATCACATAGGCTTTTTGCACAGCGCCGACATGCGGCAGCAGCGCATCTAGTCCACCGTCCTTTTGCAAGCCTCCACAAATCCAGCGGATCTTAGCAAACGCCTGCAGCGCTTTAGCAGCGCTATCGACATTCGTGGCCTTGCTGTCGTTCACAAATCGCACACCGTCCTTTTCACCGACCAATTGGGACCGATGTGGCAAGCCACCAAAGCTGCGCATCGCGGCTTCTATCGCTTTGGGACTAAAGCCTAAAGTTCGGCAGGCGGCGTAGGCGGCGCAGGCGTTTTGGTGATTGTGCGCGCCGGGAAGGCCGGTGATGTTGCGCAGATCGATTGATGTGACTTGGCGGCCTTTGCGGTATTCGGACAGGAATCCTTTGCGCGCAAACACGGACCACGCGGCGTGTTCTAATTTCTGGCCAGACGACACCTGAATGACGCGATCGTCAGTCGCACCCATTGCCATTTGGTTGGCCAAATACTGGCCCTCTGGGTCGTCCATGCAGATGATACAGCGATCCGGTCCGCCTTCGGAAAACAAGCGGCGTTTGGCTGCAAAATAACCGCCCAAGCCCGCGTGACGGTTGAGGTGATCAGGTGAAATATTTGTTAACACGGCCACATCAGGGGTTAACGCGCGCGCGAGGTCTGTTTGGTAGGATGACAGTTCCAACACGATGACTTCACCGTCATGGGCGGGGTCAATATCCAACACGCCACGGCCAATATTACCTGCAAGTTGTGTGGCGCGGCCATTTTCAGACACGATGTGGTGGATCAAGGCGCTGGTCGTGGATTTTCCGTTTGAGCCTGTCACGGCAATAACGCGCGGCATGGTCGTGAAACCGGACCATTCGTCGACTGCAAAAGATTGAAAAAACAGCCCAATATCGTTGTCGACAGGCACACCAGCGCGCCAAGCGGCGGCGATGATCGGGTTTGGTGCGGGGTATAAATGCGGAATTCCGGGGCTGACGATAAGGCGGGCGATACCGTCAAAACCGCCTGATTTGGTGAGGTCGCGCAGGGTGAAACCGTCGGTTTCGGCAGCGTCACGCGCGGCGGCGCTATCGTCCCAAACGACGGCTGTGGCGCCGCCTTCTTGCAGCGCTAAAACGGCTGCTTTACCTGAGCGACCAAGCCCTAAAACCGCGACGGTTTGCCCGTCTAAACCCTGTACTGGAATCATTGCCACACCCTTTTTGAAGTTGTGCAGACAGTGCCGTCAGAGCGGCCCAAAAACAAGACCACAAGGGAAATGTTCGTGTATGTTTCGCATAAGTTTCGTATAAGTTTTGCATAAGTCAAATTTGGTAGTGTGGATTAGTCGATTTCGGCGATAACAGCCGCGAGGCTTTGTTCATTTGACGCAATATCGGGATGATCCGCAGGCAGGGCCACCTTAAGAATGGCAAGCGCCTGTTCGAGCAGTTCGCGGGCCTCTGGGAACTTATCTTGATAAGCCATATTCACACCAAGGTTGTTGAGGTCGGTGGCATAGTCAGGATGCGCCGTGCCAATGGTGTTCGCGTCAATCGCAAGTGCGTCGCGGAAAAGCGCCTCTGCCTCGGGGTACCGCCCCTGCGCCCGTACCACGCTCGCAAGGTTGTTGAGGTGGGTGGCATAGTCGGGATGCGCCGTGCCAATCGTGTCCGCGCCGATCTTCAGCGCGTCGCGGTAAAGCCCCTCTGCCTCGCCGTACCGCCCCTGATCCCGCACCACGCCCGCAAGGTTGTTGAGGCCGATGGCATAGTCGGGATGCGCCGTGCCGACGGTGTCGGCGTCAATCGCAAGTGCGTCGCGGTAAAGCGCATCTGCCTCGGGGTACCGCCCCTGATCCTTCACCACGACTGCAACGTTGTTGAGTTGAGCTGCGTATTGTCGGCTTTGGTCGCCAAATTCGGCTTTTATCAAGGTGAGGATTTTTTCGTGCACAGCGACGGCTTCATCGCCTTTGGCCAAGCGCCATGTCATGCGGGCGTAGGGTATCAGATGTTCGGTTGTTTCATGCAGGTGAACCGCGCGCTTGTAGTGGGTGTAGAGTCGTGCCAGCGGACTTGGGCTTCTGCGACTTCGCCGCGTCCAAAGGCAGCGCGGGCGGCGTTTTGCACGGCCATTTGTTCGCGGGCTTCGATTTCTGCGAAGATGTCATCGGCGATGGAATAATCGCCTGCTTCTAGGGCTGTTTTAGCCTCGGCGATGCGGTCGCCGCCGATGTCGTTGCCAAAGCCTCTTAGCTTTTCTTCCAAGCTGATGATAATCGCGTGTTGCTGTGCAAGCGCTTCTTCTGGGTTTGCAAGTTGGCGGGTCAGGTCAGTGATTTTATCTTCGAGAGCGATGAGCGCCGGTCCGTGCAATTTGTCGCGTTCCGTATAGGCTGTTTCGCGTAACTCAGTTGTCCACACGGTAAATTCGCTGGGGGTCATTTCAATGAGGTTGGGCCTGCGAGCAGGATTGAGGGCTTCTGAATTTGTGACTGTGACCGCGGTTGGGGTGCCTCGATACCAGCGGAGTAATGCGGAACCAAAAGCTGCAATCCCAAGGATGCCTGAAATCAGCCCAACGAGAATGATCATATTTTGATTTGCGGCAAAAAATTCGGTCAAATGAAATTCCTACGGTTAATTTGCAAACCATAGCAGGATCAACCGTAAGGGGAAGAACTAGAGTAGCGCCTGACCCTAGGTGGGTGCAAAGCGCCCTCACTCCGTTTGATTGCACGCCTTGGGCGTGACGGGAGGGTCGGGCGCTGCTCGGCGTTCCGCCGCGCGTGTCGTTTGTGGGGAGTGATTAGCTAAACGAGAGCGTGCGCCGTCGCCATTGTCGGTGCTAACGCACCTTCAATGTCGCGAGGCCAATCATCGCTAGGATGAGCGAGACGATCCAGAACCGGATGACGATCTGCGGTTCGGCCCAGCCCTTTTTCTCGTAGTGGTGGTGGATTGGCGCCATGAGGAACACGCGTTTGCCGGACCATTTGAAATAGAGGACTTGGATGATGACCGACAGGGCCTCGACCACAAAGACGCCGCCGACGATTGCCAAGACGATCTCGTGCTTGGTCGCCACTGCGATTGCGCCGAGTGCGCCGCCGAGGGCCAAGGACCCTGTGTCGCCCATGAACACGGCGGCGGGTGGTGCGTTGTACCACAGGAACCCGAGCCCTCCGCCGATGAGCGCCATGCAGAAGATCAGGATTTCGCCGGTATCAGCCACATAATGCAGGTCCAGATATTGGGTGAAGTCGGTGCGCCCGACGGCGTAGGAAATGATCCCGAACGTGGCGGCTGCGATCATCACGGGCATAATCGCCAAGCCGTCAAGCCCGTCTGTCAGGTTCACCGCATTGGCCGATCCGACGATCACGATGACTGCAAATGGGATGAACATAAACCCGAGGTTCAGCAGGGTATTCTTTAACACAGGCACCGCGAGCTGGTTGGTCAGATCGGCCGGATGGTATTGTGCTGCCCAGTATCCCGCGATCGCTGCAATCAAAATACCGAGCAACATCCGCACCTTACCGGACACGCCTGCGGTGGTTTGCTTGGATACTTTGGCGTAGTCATCTGCAAATCCGATGGCCGCGAACGACAGTGTCACGAACAGGACCATCCAGATGAACGGGTTGTCCAAGCGCGCCCACAAGAGCGTCGAAAACGTCAGTGCGCCAACGATCAGCAAGCCGCCCATTGTGGGGGTGCCTGCTTTGGCAAAATGCCCTTCGGGGCCGTCTTCCCTGATTGGTTGGCCCTTGCCTTGTTTGCGGCGCAGCACGTTGATCAGCGGCAACCCAAAGATGAACCCGAACACAAGCGCGGTCATGAACGCCCCGCCAGCGCGGAATGTGATGTACCGAAACAGGTTAAAGAAATCGCCGCCGTCAGAAAGCGCTGTTAACCAATAAAGCATAATCAAAAACCTTTGTATTCGTGTTCAAGTCTTAGGCGTTGCGATGCCCGAGTTTACGGATCGCGTCAACGACTAGGGACACTTTACTGCCCTTTGACCCCTTCACCAGCACCACATCACCCGCATCCAACAATCGCCCGATTTGGGCGGTCATTCCGGCTGCATCCGCCGTCCATTCACCGCGCTGACCCTCTGGCAGAGCGTCGTGAAGGTGCTTCATGCGCGGTCCGACACAGTGCACAATGTCCAAGCTTTGCAGGAATTTATCATGAGCGATGGCGCGGTGCATCTCATGCTCGGAGGGGCCGAGTTCCAACATATCACCCAGCACGGCAATGCGCCGACCTTTGACAATCCGGCCGACGTTATGGCGCGGCGTGGCGGCAGCCAATATCTCTAGGCTGGCGGTCACCGACGTGGGGTTTGCGTTGAACGCATCATCAATCAGGTCGAGCGTACTGTCTGGCACGGCCACGTCGAGCACAACGACTTCGCGGGTGCCGCGCCCATCAGGTGGCGCCCATTTCGCAATGTCGCGCGACGCCTGCCCCGCGTCCGCGCCAAGCGCGTCAACAACGGCCAAAACGCCAACTGCATTCATTGCAAAATGCCTGCCAGGCACAGCCAGTTTGAACAGATATTCGGTGCCCCCATGCGCGGCGCAAACGACGGTTGTGTCACCTGTTAGCCGCACGTCGGTCGCCTGCCAATCAGTGCCGTGCATACCAAACAAGATTTGGCTGGCACCGCAAACGACTGCTTTTTGCTGTAAAATTCCCGCTGTTGGGATGTCCGCGTTCAGCACCGCAATCCCACCCAACACCAACCCGTCCATGATCGCGGCCTTCTCGACTGCGATGCCTGACACGTTTTCAAATGCTTCTAGATGGGCGGCGGCCACGGTTGTGACCATCGCCACATCCAACTGCGCCAATTTGGCGAGCGGTCCGATTTCACCGGGGTTGCTCATGCCGATCTCGATCACCGCAAACTGCGTATCGGCTGGCATCCGCGCAAGCGTCAGCGGCACCCCCCAGTGGTTGTTATAAGACGCCTCGGCTGCATGGGTTTTGCCTTGTGGGGACAAGACCGTGCGCAGCATTTCCTTGGTTGATGTCTTGCCGACAGACCCTGTGACACCGACGACTTTTGCGCTGGTGCGGGCACGCGCGGCGCGGCCCAAGGCCTCGAGTGCAACCAACACGTCATCCACGACCAAAAGCGGCGCATCAGCCGCCACGTCTTCTGGGCGGTGGGTCACCAAAGCAGCCGCAGCGCCCTTGTCCAAGGCCATCGCAACAAAGTCATGCCCGTCGCGAATATCCTTTAGTGCGACGAACAAATCGCCTGCCGCAATCGTGCGCGTATCAATCGACACGCCGTTTGCGGACCAGTCGCCAGTGGCCTTGCCACCCGTCGCCAAAGCCGCGTCTGTCGCCGTCCAAAGCACGCTCATATCCGGCCCTCCAATGCGGCCACCGCGACGCTGGCCTGTTCGACATCATCAAAGGGCAGAACCACGTCGCCGATGGTTTGGCCGCTCTCGTGGCCCTTGCCTGCGATCAACAATGCGTCGCCGGCAGACAGCGCATCGACGCCGCGCAAAATCGCCTCGGCGCGGTCGCCGACTTCGGTCACGCTTGGAGTGCCAATGCCGTTTAATGCGCCTGCCAAAACGGCGGCGCGAATGCTCGCGGGGTCCTCAGAACGTGGGTTATCGTCGGTGATGATCACAACGTCCGCATGTGCGGTTGCAGCCGCCCCCATCAACGGGCGTTTGCCTGCATCGCGGTCGCCGCCTGCCCCCACAATCGCAATAATCCGGCCCATCACATGCGGGCGCATCGCCTTAAGCGCGGTCGCGACGGCGTCGGGCGTATGGGCGTAATCGACGAACACCGCCGCACCGCTATCGCGGGTCGCGGCCAGTTCCATCCGGCCACGCACGGTCGTCAGATGTGGCAGCGTATCAAACACGTCCAGCGGATTTGCGCCCGCCGCAATGACCAAACCAGCCGCCAGCAGCACGTTATCCGCCTGAAATCCGCCGATCAGATTAAGCCGCGTCTGGTGCGCCTTGCCTTGCCATTCAAACAGCAGGTCTTGGCCTGTTGCATCAAACCGCTGACCCGTTAGGCGCAAACGGGCATCAACGCTGCGCCCGACGCCGATTACTTCTTGGCCACGATCGACGCAGATATCGGCGACACGCTGGCCCATTGGATCATCCAAGTTGATCACAGCGACACCGTCATCGGCCAGCACGCGGGTGAACAAGCCCATCTTGGCATTGAAATATGCCTCGAATGTTTCGTGGTAATCCAGATGATCTTGGGTGAAATTCGTGAACCCTGCGGCAGCCAAAACAACACCGTCCAAGCGGCGCTGATCCAGCCCGTGCGAAGATGCTTCCATTGCGACGTGGGTGATGCCCTGGGCTGTCGCCTCGGCCATGACGCGGTGCAATGTGATCGGTTCTGGGGTCGTATGTTTGAGCGGATGGGTCCACGCGCCTTCAACGCCTGTGGTGCCAAGGTTAACCCCCGCGATGCCCATCTCTTCCCATATTTGGCGCGCGAATGTGCTGACCGACGTCTTGCCGTTTGTGCCAGTCACCGCGACCACAGTGCGCGGATGCGCGCCCGACCAAAGCGATGCGGTCAGGGCCAATGTTTGGCGCGGGTCTTGGGCGATGATCAATGCGGCATCTGATGCGGCCAGTTCAATCGCGGCTATCTCGGCGCCCTTGGGGTCTGTCAAAATCGCGGCAGCGCCCATGCGCAATGCGTATTGGATAAATTCGGCCCCATGCACCGCAGTGCCGGGCAAAGCGGCGAACAGCATGCCGGTTTTTACGTTGCGGCTGTCGACCGTCAAGCCGGTAATCTGGGCATCGCGGCCTGACTGCGCGGCGAGGCCCAATGCGGCCAAGGATTTCGTCTGCTGGCCCATGTTGCTCACTCTTAATTAGTTTGAGGTGAGTGTTACACCGATCGGCTCTGAAGTGTCCACTTGCGGACGCAATCCAAGCAAAGGCGCGGTGCGGCGGATCATCTCTGCGGCCACAGGAACGGCGGTCCAACCAGCCGTGCGGCGCGGTTCTGCGCCTGAATTCTCTGATGGCTCGTCAAAGGTGACGATCAAGATATATTTAGGGTCATTGGCAGGGAACACGGATGCAAATGTCGCGATGACTTTGTCGTCATAATATCCGCCGCCATTCTCTTTTGCCTTATCAGCAGTACCGGTTTTGCCGCCGACCTCGTAGCCTGCAACCTCGCCGAATGATGCGGTGCCACGCACAACCACTTGGCGCAGCATATCGCGGGCTTGGGCGCTGACCGCGTCGCTAACAACACGCGGGCCGTTTTGCGGTGTGGAACGGCGGAGCAACGTGGGTTCAACCCGCGTGCCACCGTTAAGTAATGATGCATAGCCTGCGGCCAAATGTAGCGGCGATGACGACAGGCCGTGTCCGTAAGATATTGTCATCGTTGATATTTCAGACCAATTTTGCGGTAAAAGAGGCGCGCCAGATGGGGCCTCTGACAGCTCAACTGGTGTGGCTTTTGTGAAGCCAAGTGACGCCAGAAAATCTTGCTGACGCTCTGCGCCGATGTCCATTGCGATGCGCGCAGTGCCGATGTTGGATGACTTTACAATCTGTCTCTTATACACATCTGACGCTGCCGACGAATAGAGAGG
>CAJXTP010000050.1 GCA_913061335.1 uncultured Loktanella sp. | reverse complement strand
GGGCTCGGAGATGTGTATAAGAGACAGGCCGCAACCGACACCGCATCAGAGGCGTTCCGACCCAAAGCCATCTCATACGTGATGGCAGGCGGGTTGATTTCGGCAATCGCAGGCCCACAATTGAATAAGCTGGTACAAGACGCATTTGTCGTGCCTTTCTTGGGCACCTATCTAGCTGTGGCTGCATTGAACATTTTTGGCATGCTATTATTCTTCTGGCTGGACTTGCCCAAAGGCAACAAGAGCGAGCCTATCGCCGCCAACGCGCCTAAGGCACGGACCCGTTTGGAGTTGTTGCGCGATCCGCGTGTAGTCGTTGCGATCATCTGCGCGATGGTCACTTACTCATTGATGAACCTTGTGATGACGTCGACCCCATTGGCCGTCGTAGGTTGTGGGTTTACCAAAAACAACGCCAACGACATCGTGTCAGCGCATGTGTTGGCCATGTTTGCGCCGTCGTTTTTTACCGGTCATTTGATTGCACGTTTTGGCGTCGAAAAAATCATCGCGGCGGGCCTTGTGATCCTGATGGGCGCTGGAATCGTGGCCTTGTCAGGCGTGGCATTAGGTAACTTCTATGTCACGCTTATCCTGCTTGGACTTGGCTGGAACTTTGGCTTTATCGGTGCCACCACTATGCTGGCCAGCGCGCATGCTCCGCATGAACGCGGTGTGGTACAAGGCATGAACGATATGATCGTGTTCGGCATGGTCACTATCGCGTCGCTGGCGTCTGGTGGATTGATGAACTGCTCTGGCGGTACAGCCGTGGAGGGCTGGACGGCCGTAAACCTTGCGATGGTGCCGTTCTTGGTGCTGGCAGGTGGCGCGCTTATCTGGCTGACAACGCGGCCAAAATTAGCCTAACAGCGCAATCCGAGCAAGGCACGTAGTCTGCCGCAGTGGGCCTAGACCGAGCGTACCGTTTGAGACGCGGGACGGGTCAGCAATTGCTTGTTTCAAAATAAGTGCTGCCTGAAAGCCCGACAACTTGACGGCTTTAGGCGCATTGCCATGCCGTAACGACGTCAGACCGTCTTGAGCGAGAGCTTTGACACCGCTAACTGTTCCATCAACAAGCGGTTTGCGACCACGATCTTCAAGATCAGGCACGGCGCGCAAAAGATTCGCTATTCCGACACCGTAGGCAAATGTACGCACGCCAGCTTCATCGGTTCCACCAAGCAGACGCGCTGCGGTCCACATCAACGCCCCCGAGGTTGCATCGATATACTCATTCAGATGGGTCCGGTCTTCAAACGCATCAGAGTAAACGTCCCACCGCCGCGCCGCGATCAGATCATCAAGGGTTTTGGTCGCTTCTGGATCGATGACATCAGCCAACGCGTCAACGACTTCATGCTTGCGCACGGTCCCACCTGCGCCGATTTCTTCGAGCGCGTCGCGCCACCACTGCAATCGCATTTCGGCGATCATCGCCTCTTGAGTGACCCAAGGGGCGCGAGTGACTTCGACGTTGAACGCATAGATCGGGAACAACACGCGGCGCGCGGCAACAGGCGCAGCCATGGTGGCGCGGAACCGATCAGGATCACTGCGTTCAACAAGTGCAGCGCAGGCGTTCAGGCTCATCTGTTAGTGGCCCCGTCGCGGATCAGTTTCCAATTTATAGCATCAACAAGCGCATCAAACGAGGCATCCACGATGTTGGCCGACGCGCCCACAGTAGACCAACGACGTCCCTGACCGTCTTCGCTATCGATGATAACGCGTGTCACCGCCTCGGTGCCGCCATTGGTGATGCGGACCTTAAAGTCGACCAAATGCATGTCTGCGATCAGGTCTTGGTATGGGCCCAAATCTTTGGCCAAAGCACGCCAAAGCGCGTTAACAGGACCACCGTCCTTGCCGTCTGGTCCTTGGCTTTCTGACACGTTCAGCATCTTCTCGCCGTTTACTTTGACCACCACGACAGCCTCTGACAGCGACACCATTTGGTTGCGTTTATTGCGGCGACGTTCAACCGACACGCGGTACCGTTTCACCTCAAAGAACGTGGGCATCAACCCAAGCTCAACGCGTGCCAGCAGCTCAAAGCTTGCTTGCGCCGTGTCGTAGGAATAGCCGCGTGCCTCCATATCTTTGATCCGGTCAAGGATACGGGCCAGTGCCGGATCGCCCTTTTCAACCGCAAGCCCTGCTTGGATCAGACGTTCGCGCAGGTTCGACTGGCCCGCCTGATTGGACATCGGCACAATGCGGCTATTGCCGACAGTCGCAGGGTCGATGTGTTCATAAGTTGTGGGGTCTTTGGCTATCGCACTGGCGTGCAAACCGGCCTTATGAGCAAAGGCAGAGGCCCCAACATAAGCCGCCTGTTTGGCAGGCACGCGGTTCAGGATATCATCAAGCGACCGCGACAATTTACGCAGCCCTTTCAGCGCATCAAGGGTCACACCTGTTTCAAACTGACTTACAAATGGCTCTTTAAGCAGTAATGTCGGAATGATCGTCGTCAGGTTTGCATTGCCACAGCGTTCGCCAAGACCGTTCAACGTGCCTTGAATTTGACGCGCACCAGCCATCACAGCCGCCAGCGAATTCGCCACTGCGTTTTCGGTATCGTTATGGGTGTGAATGCCGACATTCGACCCAGGAATACCACTGTCGATCACAGCCCCAACGATGTCCGAGATCTCATGTGGCAGGGTTCCACCGTTGGTGTCACATAGCACAATCCAGCGGGCACCCGCGTCATATGCGGCGTGAACAGCCTCGAGCGCGTAGG
Source organism: uncultured Loktanella sp. (assembly GCA_913061335.1). Taxonomy (GTDB): domain Bacteria; phylum Pseudomonadota; class Alphaproteobacteria; order Rhodobacterales; family Rhodobacteraceae; genus Yoonia. The sequence continues at coordinate 12,560 of CAJXTP010000050.1, read as the reverse complement.
CAGGATTTGACTTGTAGCCATCAAAGAAATGTTCCGCGTCAAATAGCGCCTCGCGGCCCTCGGCCACCAAATGCGCGAAGCTGGCCGACAGGTTTTCCGTGTTTTCCGCGAGCGTAATCCCAAGCGCAGTTGTCACATGAAAATCGTGGCTTTTACCAACCAAACAAATCGCAGGCGTGTTCGCGTTCATCACGGCGGCCAGCACATCATCGTTGCCAGCCGACCGACCAGACCGCTTGGTCATGCCAAAGGCGGTCATGGTTGCGCGTGTTTTTGGCGCTGCATCAAAGAAATCAGAATCCGTCGGGTTTGCGCCCGGCCAACCACCTTCGATGTAATCAATCCCAAGATCATCAAGCATCGTAGCGATCTGCTGCTTTTCAGCCGTTGAAAACTGCACGCCTTGGGTTTGCTGCCCGTCGCGAAGCGTGGTGTCGAACAGGTAAAGCCGTTCTTTGGTCATCACGCATCCCCCAGTTTAGCCGCGTCAAAATCAGGGCCCGGAGTCCACGTCGCCTGCCCGCCTACATCAGTGACTTGCACGCCAGCCGCATTCAGGATGTCGCGCACATCATCGGCCAAGCCCCAGTCTTTTGAAGCCCGCGCCGCAGCCCGCTGGACTAAAAGCGCGTCAACTTTGGCGGCAATCGCAGGAGCCACATCCGCACCGCCCTCACCGCCGTCAAACATCGGGATATCTGCCCAGTTGTTCACCAGTCCAAGCATTTCCATGCCATGCGCAAAACCAGCCAGCGTCGCGGCGGTCTTATTTTTAGCCAGCACATGCAGCCGCGAAATAGCACCAGACGTGTTCAGGTCATTGGCCAGCACGCCGACAAATTCGGCGTCTGCTTTCCATTTACCTTCGGCCTTTAGTGCCTTGATTAACGCAGGGTTAAACCCGTGCCCTTGCAAGATACCGTACCATTTGCGCAGGGCATTTTCAGCCTCGCCCTTCTTTTTGTCGGTCCAATCCATCGGCTTACCATAATGCGTGCCAAGCATCACCAGTCGGATCACCATGCCATGCACGCCTTGGTCCAACAGGTCACGCACGGTAAAGAAATTGCCCAAGGACTTGGACATCTTTTTGCCTTCGACCTGCAGCATTTCATTGTGCAGCCAGACATTTGCAAAATCATGGCCTGCACAGGTCGATTGCGCGATCTCGTTTTCGTGGTGCGGGAATTGCAGGTCGTTGCCGCCGCCGTGGATGTCAAATGACGGGCCAAGCAGGTCCAGCGCCATTGCAGAACATTCGATATGCCAGCCCGGACGTCCGTAGCCCCACGGGCTTTGCCACCCAGGTTGGCCATCGCCTGACGGTTTCCACAGCACGAAATCCATCGAATTTCGCTTATACGGGGCAATCTCGACCCGCGCGCCAGCGATCATATCATCAATTGACCGGCCAGACAGCGCGCCATAGTTTTCATAACTTTCAACTGCGAACAGCACATGACCTTCGGCGGCGTAAGCATGCCCCTTTTCGATCAGATCTTCGGTCATTGTGATCATCTGCGCGATATATTGGGTCGCGCGTGGCTCATGCGTCGGGCGCAACGCCCCAAGCGCATCCATATCCTCGTGATACCAGCCGATTGTCTCGGCCGTGATATCGCCAATGTCGCGCCCACTTGCGGCTGCACGTGCATTGATCTTGTCATCAACATCTGTGAAGTTTCGCACGTAAGTCACTGTTTTCTTGTTATAACGGTGCCGCAGTAGGCGGAACAGAACGTCAAACATCAGCACGTTTCGGGCGTTGCCCAAATGCGCGCGATCATAGACCGTAGGTCCGCACAGATACATCCGTACGTTTTTCGGATCAATCGGTACAAAGTCTTCTTTGCGGCGTGTCTTGGTGTTGTGCAGTCGAATTTGGGTCATGGTGCCTCGCGCAGGTGATGCCTGCGGGCTTAACAACTTCTTACTTCATATGAAACGTGAAAGAGCAGCCCGCTAGAAATGTCAGACGGAAATAATGCAGCAAATAATGATGCGTATGCTTTTCATAGCGGTTTCGTAGCAGCGAACAGGTCAGCCGTCCAGCATTTCCGACAGCTTATTCAAGGTATTCATGTTGCGGGCAGTCATTGGCGCGTGGCCCATCGTCGCGGTCAAGGCATTGGCCAGTTTGGATTTTCCGATCCCCTGCGGTGTGTGGAGCCACACGATATTATGATAGACTTCAATGGCTTCTCCCCCGACCTTCAACTTGTTGATGTGGTCCCAATTGGGATCAGGAACTGTGAAACAGAAAAATCCATGCACGCCTTTGCCGTTGGTGCCCGCGTAGGGACAGGTATTGACCAATTTCTGGAACGCGCCCGCCTCGGTCACCGAAACCAGAACCTCGAATCCGAATTTGGCGTGAATCGCAGCACCAAGCTCGGTCGCCAATGTGGTTGCGTCGCCTGCCGCGTCAAATATCAGATTGCCCGACGCGATGTAGGTTTTCGGCGTGCTTTGCGGCCATAAACTTAAACAAACCTCAACCAAACCAGTCATTGGCAGTTTTTTCTGACCGCCCACATTGATCCCGCGCAAAAGCGCCACCCACATTGTCATGATTGCAAATCCTAATTAGCTGCCCCATGTTTGCGGCATGAACCGTGATACCGTCAATCAGATATGCGCCGGATTTGCAGGTGCGACCGCCGCTGACCCTGCATCCGAGCTTGATAGCTGGAAAGTAGGCGGCAAAATGTTTGCTTGTTTTGGCAACCGTATCGAAGGGTTTTGTGCCAAAACAGACAGCGCGGAGACGGCCACAATGTTGATCGATGCAGGCGCAGCGACCAAAGCCCCCTATTTCCACAAATCTTGGGTTTTGGTGGGCTTTGACGCAGGCCAAGACGAAGTGCACCACCGCTTGCAAGTGTCCTATGACATCATCGTCAAAGCCCTCCCCAAAAAATCGCGCCCTTAGGCGTAACAAACCACTTCATATTCCACGCCGTCCGCGTCATGAAAATAGAACCTGCGGCCCGGTTCATAGTCAGCGTGCGAATGGGCTTTTAGGCCCATGGCCTTCACTTTCGCCTCAACTGCATCCAGATCATCGACAAGCACACCGATGTGGTTCAGCCCACCGTGTTGCTGATAAGTGTTGGTCGCAGGTGTCTGATCGCGCCCTCGGTCCGGACCAGAGTACAGTGCGATATAGCTGTCATCGGTGCCCACATGCACGGTGACCCCGTCATTGATTGCGACCCCTTCCCAGCGAATATGCCAGCCGAATAAGTCGATTAACATCTGCGCCGATACGTGCGGGTTTGGCACGGTTACATTCACATGTTCAAGTTTGGTCATCTTATTTTCCTTTTAATTCAGCCATAAGTCAGTTCTAATTCCTCAAGTTAACTTGAGATCAAGGGGTATTTTATGGCAGGGCTTACAATTGGTGATTTGGCAGATCGGACAGGATTAGCTGTGTCCGCGATCCGGTTTTATGAAACCCACGGTATTGTGGCCCCTGTGCGCAATGCAGGTGGGCACCGACGGTACGGGCGACACGACTTGCGCCGTTTGTCGTTTGTGATGGCAGCCCAAAAACTAGGGTTTCCGCTGGCTGAAATTGCGGCACATCTCGCACCATTGCCCCCGCATAAGGCCCCAACCAAGGCCGACTGGACCCGCATATCCAAAACCTTTCGCCGCGACATTGATGACCGCATCGCTGCGTTGACTGATCTGCGCGACAAACTGGATGGCTGCATTGGTTGCGGGTGCCTGTCGCTGAAATCTTGTGCACTTTACAATCCAGCCGATGCCAAGGGCAAAGATGGGTCGGGGCCACGCAATTTGAAGCAGATCGCGGGTTGACTTAAGGCGGCGGCTATCGTTCCAATCCACCTTATGAAATTATCAAATCGCATCACAAATATCACCGGTGGCGGCTCTGACGGATGGGACGTGTTTTACCGCGCCCGCCGGATGAAAGACGCGGGCCAACCTGTCCTTGAATTGACTATTGGCGAGCATGACATTGGCACCCATCCTGATATTTTGCAGGCCATGCATAAGGCTGCAATGGGCGGGCATACGGGGTATGCGATGGTGCCTGGCACAGATGCGCTGCGCGACACTGTTGCCCGCCGGATAACTGATCGGACCGGTGTGCCAACAACGCGCGACAATATCATGATCACACCAGGTGGTCAGGCCGCGCTGTTTGCCAGCCATCACGCTGTTTGCGACGAGGGCGACCGCGCGCTTTATATTGACCCCTATTATGCGACCTACCCGGGCACGATCCGCAGTCTAGGCGCAATTCCGGTTCCTATCCAGACCCGCCCCGAGGACAATTTTCAGCCGCAACCGGATGTGATTGCAGCCGCCGCCGACGATGCAAAATCGCTTTTGGTAAACTCGCCCAACAACCCAACGGGCGTCATTTATAGCCGTGACACCTTGGACGGCATCGCCACCGTTTGCCGCGACAACGGCCTTTGGCTGATTTCGGACGAGGTTTACGATACGCAAATCTGGGACGGCAACCATATCAGCCCGCGCGCTCTGCCAGACATGGCCGAACGCACGCTGGTGATTGGGTCGATGTCCAAAAGCCACGCGATGACAGGCAGCCGTATTGGCTGGGTTTGTGGGCCCACAGATATCGTCGACGGCTTGATCAACTTGAGCACCCATACGACATATGGCGTGCCCGGTTACATTCAGGACGCCGCCGCATTTGCGCTTAATCAAGGGCCACAGGTCGAAACCGAAGTCGGAGCGCCATTTCAACGCCGCCGTGCCTTAACGATTGCAGCACTTGCTGGCCAAAACGTCGTGCGCGCCGTCCCTATTCAAGGCGCCATGTATGCCATGTTGGACATCCGCGCAACGGGGCTCAGTGGCGAAGCGTTTTCGAACGCGCTGTTGGATGCGGAAATGATTGCAACCATGCCCGGCGAAAGCTTTGGTCAGGCCGCTGCTGGTCATATCCGCGTAGCGATGACCATTGACGACGACGCCTATACCGACGCGCTAACGCGGCTGGTCGCCTTTGCAAAGACATGTACTTAAAGGGGGGTAAACGATGACACAAATCGGCGAGACATTCCGTGCGCTGCACGTCAAAGGTGATCCATTTATTCTTGCCAATGTTTGGGACGCTGGATCGGCGAAAATGATGGCACACATGGGAGCTAAGGCCTTGGCAACTTCATCAGCCGTACATGCATTTTCGCTCGGTCGACCCGACGGCGGCACGGTTACGCGCGACGAGGCATTGACCCATGCGCAGGACATTTGTTCGGCGACTACATTGCCTGTGCAGGGTGATTTTGAAAACGGATTTGGCGATGATCCTGACACATGTGCGGAAACGGTCAGGTTATCAGCCGAAGCGGGCCTTGCCGGTATTTGCATCGAAGACATTCAATTTCCCGCCGGAACCCCCTATGATTTTGATTTTGCGGTTGAACGGATGAAGGCTGCGGCATCAGCAGCCCGCGGCGTTGGGCGCGGTTTTGTCCTGACCGCGCGGGCGGACGGCATTATGACTGGAGCCTACGGCACCAGCGAGGCCATTCGCCGACTGCAGGCATTTGACGCAGTCGGTGTTGATTGCCTTTACGCGCCGATGCCGCCGTCAATGGCGGATGTTGCGCGCATTTGTGCGTCGACCGACAAGCCTGTAAATGTTTTGGTCGCGGGTCCCTATGCCAAACACAACTTGGCCGCGTTTGCGCAAGCGGGTGCAGCGCGGCTATCGCTTGGGTCTGCATTGGCGCGCGTGACGCATCAGGCGATATTTGATGCGGGGCGGGCAATGCTGGGAAACGGCGACTTTACCGCGCTCTCTAGTGCGATGTCCGGTGCAGATGTTGATGCCATGCTCACCTAAACGCTATACCTTTAACGTCAGATTATTGCTGCCAACAGGTCCAAAAGGGCGGCTAATCGTGCCACCAGAAACGGCAGCGCGTACGCCGGTTGTGCCCTCACATGACGTCGGCAAGCCGCGCGCGACACGCACGGCCAAATATGCGAACGCTTGGGCCTCTAACATATCACCATCAAGGCCTGCGTCCTCGACTGGAACAACGGGCATGTCCAATCCGGCCGCGAGCATCTTCATCAAAGTCGGGTTCTTGCGACCGCCACCCGTCACCAGTACTTTTGTCGGTGCAGTCGGGCAAAAACTCATGGCTTGGGACACGCTGATCGCAACCGCAGCCGTCAATGTCGCCGCGCCGTCAGCGGTATTCAATTTCGACGCGGCCAATGAAAGACCCGCGAACGCATCGCGGTCCAACGATTTTGGTGGCATCCGGTTGAAATACGGATGGGTCAGAAAATCCGCAATCGTCCGATCATCAACTGTGCCCGTTGCAGCAATAGCACCACCATCGTCAAACGGCTGGCCAAGTCTCTCCATCATCAAATCATTGATCGGGGCATTCGCCGGACCTGTGTCAAACGCAAGCAACGCACCCGCAGTCTCTGGTGCAGGTTTCGTCGGATCGATCCATGTTAGGTTTCCAACACCACCAATGTTAAGGAACGCGATTGGGGCGCAGGCCTTCATCCATTTCGCCAATGCAAAATGATAAAACGGTGCCAAAGGCGCGCCCTGCCCACCAAGTGTCATGTCCGCACTGCGAAAGTCCCAGACGACAGGCACATTCAACACGTCTGCCAAAACTTGGCCATCACCACATTGATGCGTGCGGGCATTTGCTGGGTCATGAGCCAACGTCTGACCATGAAAACCAATGACGTCTGCACCATCAAACCTTGACAAAACTTGCGCATGCACCGTTTCAATCAGCTCGGCTGTATCCGTGAGGCCGTCATTTGGCCATTGGCCCAACGCGGCCCTTAACGTCGCGGCCTCCGGCGCCGAATAAGGTCGATACGCCGTTTCACCAAACCCCGAGATAACATAACCGTCGGTGTGCACCATGGCGGCATCGACACCATCCAAAGATGTGCCCGACATCGCGCCCAATGCCGCAATCGTTCCCGTTTTCTTTAGCATCGAAACATCCGCTTTCCCTTAGGCTTGCTATGCGTTTATAGGTTGGGGCGATATTTGTGCAGGGAAAAATGCGATGACATACCACCCAAAATCAGAATTTATGTCTGTGATGATAAGCCGTGGCTTTTTGGCCGACTGCACCGACTATCAAGGCTTGGATGAAGCCTTCGCAAAAGGCGTGGTGCCAGCGTACATTGGCTTTGATGCGACGGCGACATCATTGCATGTCGGATCGCTGATTCAGATCATGATGCTGCGTTGGCTACAAAAGACAGGGCACAAGCCGATCACCTTGATGGGTGGAGGCACGACCAAGGTCGGTGATCCATCGTTTCGCGCCGATGAACGTCCCTTGCTGACCGCTGAAAAGATCGACGAGAACATCGCTGGGATCAAACGCGTTTTCTCCGCCTATATGACCTATGATGACGCGCCCAATGGGGCGTTGATGCTAAATAACGCCGAATGGTTGGATAATCTAAACTACCTCGATTTTTTGCGCGATATCGGGCGGCATTTCTCAATCAACCGGATGTTGGCGTTTGAAAGCGTCAAATCGCGCCTTGATCGCGAACAGTCGCTGTCGTTCCTCGAATTCAACTACATGATCTTGCAAGCCTATGATTTCATGGAACTCAACCGTCGATATGGCTGCCTGTTGCAGCTTGGTGGGTCCGATCAGTGGGGCAATATCGTCAACGGGATCGACTTGACGCGCCGTGTATTGAACAAAGAGATTTACGGACTGACGTCGCCATTGCTGACCACATCTGACGGCAAAAAGATGGGCAAATCGGCGGCTGGCGCTGTTTGGCTCGATGCCGAGCTGGTGAGCCCCTACGAATTTTGGCAGTTCTGGCGTAACACGACCGACGCGGATACCGGCAAGTTTCTTAAGCTTTACACAGAGCTGCCAGTCGATGAATGCAACCGATTGGGTGCGCTTGAAGGGGCAGATATCAACGCGGCAAAGATCATTCTGGCCAATGAGGTGACAACCCTACTGCACGGCGCGGACGCTGCCAAAGCCGCCGAAGCCACAGCCCGCGAAGTGTTCGAAAAGGGTGGCATTGGCGACGATTTGCCGACGCTTACCCTGACGGCAGGTGATCTAAATGACGGCATGTCGATTGTACAAATTTTCGTCAAAGCTGGCCTTGCCGGTAGCGGCAAAGAGGCCAAGCGCCTGATTGCTGACAATGGCGCACGTTTGAACGATGCTTCTTTGACAGATGCGGGCATGATGGTGACGGCAGACATGTTGGCAACACCCATGAAACTAAGTGCTGGTAAAAAGCGCCATGCACTGGTTCAACTGGGTTAAAACAACAGCAGCTCCATCAAGATCATGACTATACCAATTGGAAATGACACCGCCGCCGCAAAAATCGCGGCCCCCAATATGGTGGGCTGCGGCGGCGGGGCATAATGGCGGGTTGTTGGCTGTTTCATCGCCCCATTAACCACTCATTAGGTTTCCAATTGTTTAACGATAGGCATGACCAGAAGTGCTCTTCAACAATCGACGCAATACACAGGCGTACTTTGCGCGATGGGCGTGTCTGCCCATTGTGACGCCACGTCGGGCGTGCATTGGGTAACGCGCGGGCCATTTACCGCCGCCACGCGCCTTGGGGCAGACGTCGACTTCGCCAAAATCAGACAAAACGCGGGTCGCCGTATCTGCCTGCTGTCTCCTGACGTGGGGCCGGGTTCATCACTTCACAAAGCGGGATTCCGCCGCATTATGACACCAGCAACGGTGGCCGAAATTGACCTTCGAAGCCACGTCAAACATCATGTAAAATGGCGCAATGCGCTGCATAATGCGCAGCGTGGCCCGCTTGCGACCTGCCACCGTCCATTTAGCAACACCAAAGATCAATGGCTTTTGAATGCTGACTTAGTGCAACAAAAGTCACGAAAATTCAAAGCTTTACCACACGATGTCATCCGGCGCTGGCCCACCAAAAGCGCGCACGTCAGCATTGCATATCTCAACAACACCCCTGTCGCAGGCATGATTTTTCTACAACACGGCAAGACCGTCACTTATCAACTTGGTTGGACCGACACCGTCGGGCGCACGCACAACGCCCATCAGTTGTTGCTGCATGGCGCCATCGAAAACTTCACAAAACGCAATCTGTCATGGTTGGATATGGGCACGGTCGACAGCGTAAACAATCCAGGTTTAACCCGTTTTAAGGTCAGGGCTGGGGCCACGCTGAGACCACTGGGTGGTACTTGGGCTGCATGGCCAAAGTGGCGGTCCTAGCGGCCCCTGTTTTCCCGTGTTAAGTCAGATCAAACGGGTCAAGGAACGCCTCACATGACAATTCTGCAAATCGCATCGCTTTTGATTGTGCTCGCTGGGGCGTTTGGGGCGATTAACTATTTGTTCCTGCGTCTGCCCCCATCTATCGGCATTCTGATAGTTGCCTTGCTGGCATCATTCGCCGTGTTGTTGTTCGATTATGCCTTTCCCAGCTTTGGCGTCGCAGCGGCGGTCCGATCCACGGTTCTCGAGATCGACTTCTCCGAAGCTTTGCTCGAAGGCATGTTGGGTTTGCTGTTGTTTGCAGGTGCGCTACACGTCAAACTATCGGATTTGAAACGCGAATGGGTGGTCGTGATGCTCATGGCCACCATCGGGATCGGCCTGTCGACCGTCATCGTGGGCATCGGGTTTTCATGGCTCACGGGCATGCCATTGTTGATTGCACTGGTCTTTGGTGCACTCATTTCGCCCACTGATCCAGTTGCCGTGCTTGGTGTACTACGTGAAGCCGACCTCGAAAAATCACTTAAAACAAAGATCGCGGGCGAAAGCCTGTTTAATGACGGCGTCGGCTATGTCGTGTTCCTTGTGCTGATCGGGATCGCGTTTCCACACGGCGATGCGCACGGCAGCGGGCTGTCCGGTGCGGCGCAATTGTTTGTGCAAGAGGCGCTTGGTGGCGCGGTGCTTGGCCTTGTGCTTGGCTGGCTTACATTTCGCGTGATGCGCCGGATCGATGATTACTCGCTTGAGGTCCTGATTACGCTTGGACTTGCGTTTGGCGGCTATGAATTGGCCGTCTACTTACATGTATCTGCGCCCATCATGGCGGTTTGCGCGGGCTTGCTGATCGGCGATGTAGGCTCGAAATACGGCATGTCCGAAGAAACACGCCGCTACGTTGATGCTTTTTGGAAATTGATCGACGAAATCCTAAACGCGGTTTTGTTCCTAATGATCGGCGTTGAGGTGTTCGCCGTGGCCTTTGATTTCGCCTATCTGACGGCCGGTGTGGCGGCGATTGCGCTGGCGCTTGTTGCACGCCTTGCAGCTGTGGCAGTGCCAATCCTCATGCTCAAACCATTTCGTGCATTCAGTAAGGGTGTTATCCCGATTATGACATGGGGCGGCCTGAAAGGTGGAATTTCAGTCGCTTTGGCGCTGTCTTTGCCGGACGGCGAATGGAAACCCATCATCCTGACAGCCACATACATCGTGGTGATTTTCTCGATCGTTGTGCAGGGTTTAACGGTCGCTAGATTGGCCGAGCGCGTGGGGCGTGCACCAGAACTGATGTAACAGGGCTGGCCATTATCGCGGCCCCGTCTTAAACGAAGATCAACATTCAATTCGGGGGCGCTTGCCATGTCCAGATCTACAATCTTGTCGCGCTGCGAGGCCCACGGGCTGCGCATGACAGACCAACGCCGCACAATTGCAGGCGTACTAGAGGTGTCGACAGACCATCCCGATGTGGAAGAGCTGTACAATCGCGCCTCTGCCGCTGATCCGCGCATTTCATTGGCAACAGTTTACCGGACGGTCAAGCTGTTCGAAGAAGCCGGCATTTTGGAAAAGCACGAGTTTGGCGACGGGCGCGCGCGGTACGAAACATCGGACCGCGATCATCATGACCACCTGATTGATGTAAATTCTGGCGATGTCATCGAATTCGTTGATCCCGACATCGAAGCCCTGCAAGAAAAGATCGCCGCCAAATTGGGTTACCGGCTCATGGGGCATAGGTTGGAGCTTTACGGTGTGCCGATAAAGGCCAAACCAAATGGATAACACGCGCGGCGCTATCTTGATGGTGATTGCCATGCTTGGCTTTGCTATTGAGGACAGCCTGATCAAAATCATGGCCAGCGATTTGCCATCTGGCCAAATCCTGATGATGTTGGGCTTTGGCGGATCACTGGTATTTGCAGGCTGGGCGCTGGCTGTCGGCCAAAAGCCACTGTCATTATCGATGCTGCGCGGCGCGTCTGGCGTGCGGGCGTTATGCGAAGGTATCGCGGCACTTGGGTTCGTCAGCGCATTGGCATTGGTGCCGATTTCACTGGTCACAACAATCATCCAAGCGAGCCCGCTATTGGTCACGCTGGGTGCCGCATTGTTCTTTGGCGAAGCGGTTGGCTGGCGCCGCTGGATGGCGATTATGGTCGGCTTGATCGGCGTACTAATTGTACTGCGGCCCTTTGGCTCATCGTTTGAACCCGTAGCATTGCTTGCGGTTGTCGGCGTTGTTGCGATGTCGGCCCGGGACTTGGCAACACGGCAGATCACCCAATCGATCAGCACCATTCAGCTATCAGTCATCGGCTTTCTTGCTGCAATTCCAGCCGGCGTCGCCGGTCTGATTTTGGCGGGTGCATCGCCTGTTATACCTTCAATCGCTGTTTCCGGCATTTGTGTACTGGCCGTCGCGGTTGGTGTGCCAAGTCTATACTGCATTATCGCAGCTATGCGCATCGGCGATATTTCGTTTGTCTCGCCGTTCCGTTACTCAAGGATCGTTTTCGGGCTTTTGGCCGGATTACTGATCTTTGGCGAAACGCTTGATGGCTACACCCTTATTGGTGCGGCGATCATTGTCGCATCAGGCATTTATACGTTGCTGCGCGAAGCCAGATTGCGCCGCAGGCAACAACGGGCTAAACACTGAGCCAACGCAAAACAGTTACCGCTAACACCTGCAAAACCAATCAAAGGAATATGACATGAGCACCATCGTTGACGTGCACGCCCGCGAGATTTTGGACAGCCGTGGCAACCCCACTGTCGAAGTCGATGTGATTTTGGAAGACGGCACAATGGGCCGCGCCGCAGTCCCATCAGGTGCGTCCACTGGCGCCCATGAAGCCGTTGAAAAACGCGATGGCGACAAGGACCGCTATTTGAGCAAAGGCGTGCTTGATGCCGTGGCTGCGGTGAACGGCGAGATCGCCGAAGCAATCCTTGGCTTTGAAGCGACCGAACAGGTGGCCATCGACATGACGATGATCGAACTGGACGGTACCCCGAACAAAGCCCGTCTTGGCGCCAACGCAATTTTAGGCGTATCATTGGCAGTAGCTAAAGCCGCCGCAGAATATTCCGGTCAGCCATTGTTCCGCTATATCGGCGGCACATCCGCGCGCGTTCTGCCAGTGCCAATGATGAACATCATCAACGGTGGCGAACATGCGGACAACCCGATCGACATCCAAGAATTCATGATCATGCCAGTGTCTGCCTGTCTCTTATACACATCTGACGCTGCCGACGAATAGAGAGGTGTAGATC
>CAJXTP010000049.1 GCA_913061335.1 uncultured Loktanella sp. | reverse complement strand
AGATGTAGAGAGGTCTCGTGGGCTCGGAGATGTGTATAAGAGACAGGGTTAGCCAGCTTGCGGGCGTTGTTGCCTACAGCTTCAAGATCGGCGCGTAGATTATCAAGGAACAGCGGATTGAGCACCTTCAAGATGTTTGGCACCGATGTGTAGTGCATCCCTAGCGCGCCGCGCTCTTCGTCGTCGGCCACCGCTTGGATCATCGATCCGAAAATGTCAGGATTGATCTGCGTCCAATCAAGGCTGCCGATATGGCTGAGGTAGCGCTGCGCAATCTTGGAAAAGCACGGCGCCTCGGTGCTGCCCGAGAATAGGCCGCCGTTCACATATGGAAAGATATCAGCCCAGCGGGGAAGCTTGGCGTTTGCTCTATCGGGAATGGACGTGTTCATCGCGCGGAAGATTTCGCCGATGATTTCATGCGTGTTGGAGCCGTCACGGTCCGACATCTTGTCGATCGTGCCGGTGAATTGGTCGGGCTCTTTGAAAATGTCTGTATCTTCGGCGAAGAAGCAGAAGATCAGCCGCGCCATAAAGTGGTTCATGTCATGGCGACGAGTGGACGTGCCCCATTCGGGGTTGTCTTCGATCAGCTTGATGTAAAGGCGATTGAGGCGGCTAGTGGCGCGGATGTCAAAGGCGCTTTCGCGGATTTGTTTGACGGTCGAAATACCTGCCAGCGGCAGGAAGAAGCCGAAGTGATCAGGGAAATCAGTAAAGCGACACGCAATCGTTTCGCCTGTAGTGAGATCTTCGGCCTCGAGTTCGATGCCGTCGGTTGCCAGCACGAACTTCGCTTTAGCTTTAGTTGTCACCGGGCTATCTTTTAGATCCTCGAGAGACAGTGCAACCTGCCCCACTGCGCATGCTTTTAGATGGATGTTATTGGTTTGAAGAACTCCGCCAATATCAGATTTGTTCGATGCACCATCGCGCAGTCTTTTGATCGTCGTGTCCTTGTTTCCAAATGCCATGAGGAAAGCGAAAGGAAATTCTTCAATATCAAAAGGTTGCTCGGCCAGTTCCGATATTGCTTCTTCGATCTCAACGGCGTTCATGCCTTATGCTCCGCATAATCTTCAATTTAAATTTTGCATCTTAAGCAGCCATTTAATTCAACTTAAGGCATTTCTCTCAGAGGCTACCTTAGCGATGTAAAGGTTTCCAGCGCAGTAGCCACTACCTGAGTCCCGACTTTTGGACGAAGCAGGCTCAGATTGACGTCTACCTACACCCTCATCTCCACCTTCTTCTCCACTTTCGAAGCAATCTAGGTGAACAAACCACGCTTAGGACTGCAAAGCCCACGATGGATAAATACTACACCGGCGCCTGAAGAACGTTGGCCACAGCTTTAATCGACGGCTGAATGCCTCGCGACGTTACTCTTGTGGTTGGATCCACTTGGCCGGGATTGGCAGAATTATCCACTTACTCGGCAAATTGGGAATTAGGCTACAACCCATTTTGATTACCCCGACAAGTAAATACGCCCCCCGCCTTCTAAGGCGGACGACCGCACCTCGCGTCGCACAGTATTAATATCCCATGGGGAACTATAAACTTGGGAAAGGAGCAAAAAAGCGCTTAAACTTCGCGCCAATTGCCAGAGTCATCAAGTTCAATGGTAATTACTTCGTCACAATTACCGAAAGATTGCTGAAGGATAGGCTGCAGCTCTAAAATATGAGCTTGGTCTTCTGCCTTTTCACCACCATGGATAACCCCGTTCTTCCTCGCAACGACATAAAGTCCAGGGACATGCGTCGGTCCAACTATTTTATCGAGTTCGCTTTGAGATGGGGTGTATTGAACTGGCAAGGTTGTATCCTTCAGGATTTATGCAATTATAACGTGACAAGTCTTCGCTTACCCACTGACTTTCTTTGACGCTTGTTGTCAATCCTGATCTCGCCAAACCATGATACCTGGACAGTGAGCTTTTGGAATTAGATGAACGAATATCTAAGATCTCATCCATGTTTTGACGTGAAAAATCACGACATAAGATACAAAATTTTTAGAGCTAAATTCAAAAATGTGGAGCAAAATGTGGAGCAAAATATGAGTGTTCCTCACGCCCCCGGAGACGCAAAGGACACAATAATATAAACATATCAGAGACTTATCAAAAAAGCCGCCCCCGAAGGAGCGGCTTTTTATGGTGGACTGGGGAGGATTCGAACCCCCGACCCCTTGATTCGTAGTCAAGTACTCTATCCAACTGAGCTACCAATCCACTGTGAGGCTGCATTTAGCGGGGCCGCGCGATTGATGCAAGGCTAAATGCGAATTTTCTTCATTCCTCCACAGGGGCAAGAGCAAGATCTGCTTTGGGCAACTGAATAACAAAGGTTGTGCCTTCTGTTCCGGTTTTTGACAGCTCTAGCCGTCCGCCATGCCCGCGCACCAGATCCGCCGCAATCACGAGGCCAAGACCAGAGCCGCCTTTGCGCACGCCCCCCTGAAACGGCTGGAACAGATGTTCTTGCGCCCGTGGTGGCAGGCCTGGGCCTGTATCAGTTACGCGTATCCACCAGGCGTTGTCGTCTTCATAGCCTTCGACGTTAATTTCCCCCGCTTTATGGGTGGCCATAATCGCCTGACGTGCGTTGCGCACAAGATTGAATATGGCGCGAAACAGCTGTTCGCCATCTGCGCGCAGGGTCATGCCAGCTGGGATGTCTTCCGAAAACGAAAGATCAAAGTCGCCAGCCGCCAGCCGTTCGCTGTCGATCACGTCACTGACAATACTGGCAAGGTTCACACGGGTAAGAACGGGCGCAGGCTCATCAACACGACCAAAAGCAAGCGTCGATTCGCACAAGTTGACCGCGCGCGTGATAGACCCGACCAGCTTAGGCGCCATGCGTTTCACTAGTGGATCATCAGACCCTTCGATCCGGTCAGTGAACAGTTGCGCGGATGTCAGGATGTTGCGTAGATCGTGGCTGACCTTGGCCACTGCCCCGCCCAATTGCGCCAGCCGTTCCTTTTGCTTAAGCGCACTGGTCAATTCGGTTTGCATCATTTGCAACGCGAGCTCAGCGTCATGCAATTCGGTGACGCTCGCAGATGGCGTAATGATCCGGCGGGCGTCTTCGGGTGCCTTGGCATAACTTTGCATATGCCCCACAACGCGTTTGATCGGGCGCACGAGCAGGTACTGGACGGCTCCAAACAACAACAAGGCAGTGATAATCGAGATAACCGCCGACAGGGCCAAAACATTCAGCCCATAATCGACCATCGCAGACCGCAGGGGCATTTCGTCCATCGTGACTTCGATCAGCAAACCACCATCGCGCACAGGGTTGCCAATGACCCGCACAATCCGCTCTTGCGGGTTCACCAACGTCTTCATTGCGTCCGAGATCAACATCATCGCCGTCGGGTCGCGCATATCAAAAGTTGCATCAATGGGCGACGGAATAGGCGACGACAGCGCCAATTGACGGATTTCATCGCGCCGTAGCACCACGTTATAGACTTCTGCGTTGCGCAGCAGTTCAGCCTCAAGCGCAGGCGTGATCATGTCGTCGGCTTCTAACGCCAGTGACGCAATCTGCGCACGCTCTAACCGCGCCAACAGATAATCCTCGCGGAACCGCGCGACAGAAGGCACAAAAATTAACACCTCTGCCAACATGACAAAGACCGTCGTCAGGATCAGAAATCGACCCGAAAGTGTGTTAAGCATGTGCCCCCAACTTACTCAATATCGTCACCCATTTACTTATGGCAACCAGCGCTGAACGAACCGCACAACCCGCTTAACCATATCGCTCTCAAACAGGCGCGGACTGAAGTACGCACCCGCCACGCGCTTGTTCACTTCACTTACTGTTGGGTAAGGTAGCACAGTATTCGCCACGGCGGACATCTTCAAATTATTCGCCATCGCCATCGCCCACATGCCAATCAATTCGCCTGCCATTGGCCCGACGATTGACGCGCCAACTGGGCGGCCTTTGACGACCATGACCTTGATCAGGCCCTTGTTCTTACGCTCCGCGATTAGACGGTCATTATGGTGCATATCAAAGCGGACGACCTCGAGCCTATCGCCATGCTTGTCGCGCGCTTGTGCCTCGGTCAAGCCGACTTGTGCCAGCTCTGGGTCCGTATAAGTAGCCCACGGGATGTGCGACGTCTTTTGCTTGCTTGGCAGCCCGAATAGCAACGACCGGATTAGAACGCCCGCGTGATAACCCGCAACATGTGTAAAGTGCAGCCCACCAGCAACGTCGCCAGCAGCATAGACTTTACGATTTGACACGGACCGCAGATTGCCGCCGACCTTGATCCCACCGCGCGTAAATGCGACGCCACCCTTTTCAAGGTCCAGCTTTTCGATGTTCACTTTGCGGCCAACGGCCATCAGCAGATGGGTGCCTGTAAAATCACCCTTGGGTGTGTGCACTGTAATCAGGTCGCCGTTGCCGCTGAACTTGTTGGCCTGGGCTTCCTCGACGATCACAATGCCCTCGGCCTTGAGGTTCTCGATCACAATCGCAGCCATTTCCGGGTCGTCTTTACCAAATGCC
Organism: uncultured Loktanella sp.; assembly: GCA_913061335.1. Taxonomy (GTDB): domain Bacteria; phylum Pseudomonadota; class Alphaproteobacteria; order Rhodobacterales; family Rhodobacteraceae; genus Yoonia. The sequence goes on along the minus strand of CAJXTP010000049.1, from coordinate 10,881 downwards.
TTGGCTCCCTCAATGACAGTTACCTTGGACCCAAGCCGCACGTGCGCCTGCGCCATTTCCATACCAATCGGACCACCGCCAATAACGATCAAATGGTCCGGTTTGATGCGCAGATCAAAGATGTCTTCGTTGGTGTAATGCCGGACCGTGTCCAACCCTTCGATAGGTGGGACAAACGGACCAGAGCCAGTCGCGATAACAAAACGGCGGGCTTCGATGATCGTATCACCAGCCTGCACTTCGGTTTCCGAGATGAAGCGCCCGAACTCTTCGATGACGGTCACGCCAAGACCTTCAAATCGCTCTACGCTGTCCAATGGGGCAATCGTGGCGATCACATCATGCACGTGGTCCTTGGCAGCCGCATAGTCGACCGATGCAACCGCGTCCGCGACACCGTATTTCGCGCCATGCGACATTGCATGCGCCTGTTTGGCCGACGCGATCAATGCCTTGGACGGCACGCAGCCATAGTTCAGGCAATCGCCGCCCATTTTGTGGCCCTCAATCAAGACAACCGTCGCCCCCATCTGGACCGCGCCCGCGGCCACGGACAATCCGCCAGAGCCGCCACCAATGATGCATAAATCTGTTTTGATCCGGTTCATAATTTATAGACCTTTCTTGCCGCGAACGGCCTTAATTATAATCGGAAGGGCGGCGAGCGCGCTTAGACCCAAAATCGGAAATAAAATGGCTGGTTCAAAGATGATGCCAAGGTCCGGCGTCTCGCCTCGCGCGAACACTTCGCCCAAGCCCGCACCAATTGCGGTAAAAACAATGCCGCCTGGAATGATGCCTAGAAACGTAGAAATCACAAATCGGCGCAGCGGGACCTCTAAAATGCTGGGGATCAAGTTGGCCAGAAAAAACGGAACTGCCGGCAATAACCGGATCAGGAACAACATAGACCACTGATTTTCATCTATGCCATCTTTGATCTTTTTGACGATCCCTTCAGATCCTTCCAGCTTGGCACCTAGTTTTTCACCGAAACCCCAGCGGGCCGCGAGAAAAATTGCAGTCGCGCCTGCCGTTGCACCGGTCACATTGTACAAAACGCCGGGGAAGGTGGCGAAAAGAAAGCCGCCCGTCAGCGTGGCAATGGTCGCTCCGGGTAACGAAAAGCCCACAATCAGGATATAGACACCGATGAATGCCAGTACTGTCATTACATAATTGGCGTCGCGAAATGCAATCAGCGCCTCGCGATTCTCGGCCAATGCGTCAAATGTCAAATAGTCGCGCAAAAGAAATGCAACGATCGGAATGATGGCCAATGCCGATAGCCGCAAAATTAGTTTTGTGTCGAACATAGGAGTGGACTTTCTACTAGATGAACGCGTCGTGTTGCATCCTAGATGGACCTTATGGGATGATTGTTGTAGCCCGCTCACGCGCCATTGATGAAACACGGGGCCATATTCCTTATTAACAGTCACATTCCGTGATCACTGTAACATTTGGGTACGTGTGAAGTGTAATCTTTGTGTGAATTGTTGCAGTTTGACTCCGCCTTGCGCGTTGACAGGCCCGCCGACCCCCTCTATTGGCAGGGTCTGAATTGTAGACCGGCTTCGAATCCCTTTTCTTGGGTTTTGGCCATTAACCAAAGGACACCGCTATGAAGCGCACGTTCCAACCTTCCAACCGGGTTCGTAAGAACCGTCACGGTTTTCGCGCACGTATGGCTACAAAAGCTGGACGTCGCATTTTGAATAACCGCCGCGCCAAAGGCCGGTCTAAGCTTAGCGCGTAAGCGCCGCTTTCGGTTATTCGATTTGAAACCGCCGATGGCATCCGAGGTTAGCGATATCGCTGGTACCTTGGTCGGTCCAGCGGCGGTTTCTGTTTGCCCAAAGATCAGCACGCTGACCAAACGGGCCGATTTCGTACGGACGTCAAATGCACGGCGGCAGGGAACCACTGGTGTGCACTTGCAGGCGCGTAAACGGATGAACGGTGAGGCAACCGGCATCCGTGTCGGGTACACTTGTTCCAAAAAGGTAGGCAACGCCGTGGCCCGTAACCGTGCTAAACGACGCTTGCGCGAAATAGCTCGTATGACGTTACCTACTTTGGGGCGTGACGGCTGGGACTATGTACTTGTCGGGCGCAATACGACAACCGGTTCCATCCCCTTTCAAGACTTGCTGCGGGACTTGCACCGTGCACTGGCAAAGGTCCACGCATGAGCCCTCTTGCCTATATCCTGTCCCTTCCTATCCGCGCCTACCGCACCATTGGATCGCCTTGGGTTGGGCATGGATGTCGGTATCACCCAACCTGTTCAGCTTATGCCGTGGAAGCGTTGAAAAAACATGGCGGGATCAAAGGTGGCTGGCTCGCGGCGCGGCGCATAGGTCGCTGCCACCCTTGGGGTGGTTCAGGGATCGACGACGTCCCTGACTGACGCGCATCTCCAGCCAGATAATGACGTTCCATGACGAACGGATGGGCTTGGTCTGGTTCAAAAGGCAGCTGTGCGACCATCGCCCCTTACCCTGATGGACGCAGGAAACTCAAAACTACTTTCCCGTTAATAAATTGGACACGAAAAAGGCACTAAAGTGTTCAAGAATCGTAGCGCAGGAGTGCTGCAAGTTTTGAAAGGGTTGAGGGAAATTTCATGCATAAGGCAATACGCCGCCACATTTCAGGTGTGGCAGTAGCCCTTTGGCATGCAGCAGAACGCGCAGTACAAAAGGGCTTCATCGAATTAGTTCGAAAGCCGATCATCATTTCAGGGTTCGGGGGCCGCGACAAAGTCACGGCTGCGCTGACACGTTCTTTAGCAGCGAATCGCGATTTACGTTTTGCATCGGCCGCGCTGGTACTTGAAGTTGACGATTTTCGTAAAATTGAAGAAATATATGACTGTGATCTCATTGAAGGCATCTTGCTGGAGACCAGCAAGCGTCTGCGGCACTTGCTGCAGGCCTCAGATGTCGCAGCGAGACTAGAAGGGCCGCGCTTCGCGATCGCGTTAACACCATATCGCCGCTTAGACCTCGCAGGCGCTATTCAACTTGCGGCAAGCATTCAGCGTGCAATGGCCGAACCTATCATGCTCGCACAGGGTAATTTGCACGTCACGGCGTCTGTTGGGTTCGCTCTGGCCTCCCGTCTGGACAAGCCTACCGGTGCGCAACTTCTCCGCGCAGCGGGCGTTGCGCAGTTGGAAGCGTCGCGCGACGGACCCAATACGATTCGTAGCTATTCACCAGCAATGCATCAACGCATAATCACGTCCAACGGTTTGCGTGATGAGGTGCTAACGGCCTTGGACGACCATTCAATCACCGCATTTTTCCAACCACAAATCGACTTGACGACAGGCGCGTTAACAGGGCTCGAAGCCCTTGCGCGGTGGCTGCATCCACAACGCGGGTTAATTCCACCCTGCGACTTTCTGCCGATTTTAGAGAAATTCGGCCTAATGGAACGCCTAGGCCAGCGGATGCTATCCGATGCGTTGGCCGCTTTGGCAGCGTGGGACCAAGACGGCATCCATGTACCTGCCATCTCGATCAACATGTCCAATAGTGAATTGCGAAACCCGCACCTGGTTGACCACATCATGATGGAATTGGATCGCCATGAATTAGCGCCTGAAAGACTCGTTATTGAGGTCCTAGAGACAGTCGTCGTAACAGGTAAAGATGGGATTACAGAAACCAACCTGAGCCGCCTAGCGGCAATCGGATGCGGAATTGACCTTGATGATTTTGGAACAGGTCATGCGTCGATAACATCGATCCGAAAATTCGCCATACAACGTATTAAAATTGACCGTTCTTTCATCACGAACGTTGACCGCGATACGGAACAACAAGATATGATCGCGGCAATTCTGACGATGGCTGCACGTCTTAGGCTTTCGACCCTCGCAGAGGGCGTTGAGACGTCTCAAGAACAAGATCAACTCGCTCAGATGGGATGTCAGCATATGCAAGGATTCGCCCTCGCCCGCCCAGCCAGCTTCAAGGATGTTACCCACTGGATGCAGACCTATCAGCCCGCTCCGACAGACGTTGCTGATCAACACCAGCCCACAAATCGGCGGATCAATTAGCGCAGACATCACATAAGCCATCACAAAGCTTGCGCATCTGGGCTAAATCACTGAAAACAGCTTGACGTTTGGCCCCCACGGGGGTTGAACGACCTTCATATTTTCCTTTGATGTGGGCAGTTTCAGATGGACGACCAGAACAAGAACCTCATCTTAGCAACGGTGCTAAGCTTCCTCGTGATCCTCACTTGGTTTTGGCTGTTTCCGCCAGAAGAGACAGTAATTCTGCCGGGCGCAGAAACAACCATTGCACAGACCGATAGTGCGGTCCCCTTGGCCCAAGATGATACAGCGGCAATCGCCGCCGTACCATCAGAGGCACCTGCCCCCGATGTTCCACGTGTCGCCATTGAGACCCCTGAATTGTCCGGCTCATTGTCCTTGCTCGGTGGTCGCATCGATGACCTCGGGCTAAGCCAATACCGTGAAACGCTAGACGATGATGCCGAAACCGTGCGTTTGCTGCGCCCCGTCGGTGAGCTCGATGCGTATTTCGCGGCCTTCGGTTGGGCAGGGGCCGACGGCCTTGCCGCCGATGCAGTACCTGGCCCAGAAACGCTTTGGTCCGTGGAAAGCGGCGAAATACTCACGCCTAATAGCCCTGTCACTTTGGTCTGGAACAACGGCGCTGGCCTGACATTCCGCAACACGGTCAGCGTCGACAACAAATTTATGTTTTCTTTCGAACAAAGCGTCGAAAACGGCACTGGTGCAACAATTTCGGCCCGTCCTTACGGCCTGCTTCGCCGCCACGGCGAACCATCCTACTTGAAAAACTTCTTTATCCTTCACGAAGGTATGGTCCGAATGTCGGACGGTGAGCTGGAAGAAACCAAATACAGCAAGATCGAAGACTATGACATTGACGACCGTGAGGGCACCCAAGCCGAACGCATCGACGTGACTGCAAACGGCTGGGTTGGCTATACAGACCACTTTTGGATGACGACGCTGATCCCAGATCAGGCGCAACCATTCCGGTCGGTCAGCAAGTACTTCGCGTCGCGTAACCTGTTCCAAGTCGAAGCTGTCATGCCAATCAAGACCGTTGAAGCGGGTGCAACTGCAACCGTCACGACCCGTCTGTTTGCTGGCGCCAAAGAATGGGAAGCAATCCGCAACTACGAGGAAGCAGAAAACGTCACCGGTTTCCTTGATAGCATCGACTGGGGCTGGTTCTTTTTCCTGACCAAGCCGATTTTCTGGCTGCTGCACACGCTCAACATCTATATCGGCAACATGGGCTGGTCGATCATTGCCCTTACGGTGATCCTAAAGGCGCTGGTTCTGCCACTTGCCTTCAAATCACACGTGTCGATGGCCAGAATGAAAGAGCTTCAGCCAGAGATGGAAAAGCTTAAAGAGCGGACTGGCGACGACAAACAAGCCATGCAGCAAGGCATGATGAAGCTGTATAAAGAGAATAAGGTGAACCCCGCATCCGGGTGCCTGCCGATTTTCTTGCAGATTCCGATCTTCTTTTCGCTGTATAAAGTGATCTTTGTCACGATTGAATTGCGCCACGCCAACTGGATTGCATGGATCACAGACCTGAGCGCTCCGGATCCATCATCGATCCTGAACCTCTTTGGTCTGCTCCCGTGGGGCGTGCCAGAGGTCGGTAGCATCTTTGCAATCTTCAGCCTTGGTGTTCTGCCAATCCTGTTGGGTATTTCGATGTGGATGCAGCAAAAGCTGAACCTCGCACCAACTGATCCGACGCAAAAAATGATCTTTGCTTGGATGCCTTGGGTCTTCATGTTCATGCTCGGCTCTTTTGCCAGCGGCTTGGTCATCTACTGGATTGCGAACAACACGATTACGTTCATCCAGCAGTATCTGATCATGGCAAGCCACGGCGCGAAACCTGACGTTTTTGGCAACATCCGCCAAAGCTTCTCGCGCAAAGACAAGGCCGCGAACGACCCCAAAGCACCGAAGGGTAAATAAATGGGGACCGTCGCATCTCTGTGGCGGTATCCGATCAAAAGCCACGGCCGAGAGGCACTGGGCACTGTCGAGCTGATCACAGGGCAAACCATACCATGGGATCGCCACTGGGCCGTGGCCCACGCCGATACTAAATTTGACTACGCCAGTCCTGCTTGGGTCTTTTGCCGCAACTTCATGATTGGGAACCTGACCCCTGATCTTGCTGGGATATGGGCGACTTTGGACGAGGCAACCGCCTCGGTCACATTGCGCCACGAGGCCTTGGGAGAAATCACTTTTCGCCCGGATGACACAGTCGATACGGCGCGGTTTATCAAATGGGTCATGCCGATTTGCCCCGCAGACAAACGCATCCCACACGCGATTGCGCATCTTCCCGGACAGGGGCTCACTGATACTGATTTCCCGTCTGTGTCGATTATGAACATGGCCAGCCATGCAGCTGTTGCAGATAAGATCGACCTGCCGTTTGCGCTTGAACGCTGGCGCGGCAACATTTGGGTCGACGGCTTTGATGCATGGTCCGAATGGAATTGGGTCGGCAACACCGTTACCATCGGTGATACGATTTTACGGGTCACAGCCCCTGTGATCCGCTGCAACCACACCGCCGCAAACCCAACGACCGGCAAACGCGACGTCGATACGCTGCGCGTTTTGCGCGACAATTGGGATCATCAGAATTTTGGCGTCTATGCCGAAGTCATCCAAGGCGGTACCGTCAACCTTGGCGACAAATTGAAAGTAAATTGATATGGAAATCCGTTTCATTGAAGCACCAACGCCAGAACCAGATGCGCTTGAAAAAGGGCGGCTTTTGTTTGCGGGCGAAACCGACTTCCTCAAAGGGGTCGTTGCGATGGATGGCCTGCCCGATGCGGACCGCGTCGAGATTTGCTTTGCGGGTCGGTCGAACGTTGGCAAGTCCACTCTGATCAACGCATTGACGGGTCGCAAAGGTTTGGCGCGCGCGTCCAACACGCCGGGCCGGACGCAAGAGATCAACTTTTTCACCGCAGGCGACATCTACGTTGTCGATCTGCCGGGCTACGGCTTTGCCAATGCGCCTGTGGCCGTCGTTGAAAAATGGCAACGCTTGCTTAAGAATTACCTGTCGGGCCGCCAGACGCTGCGCCGTGTCTTCGTGCTTATCGATGCCCGCCATGGTGCTAAGGCCGTCGATGAAGAGATCATGACGCTGTTGGATCGGTCCGCTGTGACGTTCCAAGTTGTCATGACCAAGGTCGACAAATTGCGCGGCGACGCGCTTGATGAATCGCTTGCGAAAACACGCGCCGCATTGGCCAAGCACCCTGCTGCCTATCCAGAACTAATTTTGTCCAGCTCTGAAAAAGGCGACGGGATCGAAACGCTGCGGGCCATTATCGCCGGTATCGCATGAAACGAAGGACGCCCAAGATGAACCAAGATTGGATCGCCACCGCCGCCACCCTGTCGCAGGCCCTGCCCTATTTGCAGCGCTACGCGGGTGCGACTGTCGTTATCAAATTGGGCGGCCACGCGATGGGCAGCGACGAGGCCATGTATAGTTTTGCGCGCGACGTTGTGCTGATGCAGCAGGTTGGTTTGAACCCCGTTGTGGTGCATGGCGGCGGGCCGATGATCAACGAGATGCTCGCCAAACTTGATATCAAGTCCGAGTTTGTAAACGGCAAGCGCGTCACCGATCAGGCCACAATGGACGTCGTTGAAATGGTCCTGTCTGGCAAGGTCAACAACCGCATCGTACAGGCCATTAGCGACGAGGGCGGTAAGGCCGTCGGCCTGTCTGGCAAAGACGCGCATATGATGGTTTGCGATCAAACCGATCCTGCGCTCGGTCTTGTTGGCACCCCAGCGGACATTGATGTCACGATTCTGCGTGACCTGCACGCGGCCAAAGCTATCCCTGTGATTGCCCCGCTAGGCATGGGCCGTGATGGCGAGACGTTTAATGTGAACGGGGACACTGTAGCGGGTGCCATTGCTGGAGCATTGCAGGCAGATCGTTTGCTTCTGCTGACCGACGTATCTGGCGTAAAAGACAAATCCGGCACTGTATTAACCGAAATGTCGCCGACCCAAGTCGCCGATTTGATCGCGGATCGCACAATTGCGGGCGGCATGATCCCAAAAACCGAAACCGCGCTTGATGCTATCGCCCAAGGGGTGCGGGCCGTCGTTATCTTAGACGGACGCGCACCAAATGCATGCCTGCTGGAACTGTTCACCGACCATGGTGCGGGGTCTTTGATCCGCGAGCCAAAGGCTTGAGCGATCTAATTCTTGCTGGCACCGGCCTGATCGAGATGGGCCATTGCACGATCATGCCATCCGACGGACTAACCCACGCCCATGGCACCCTCGTGCTGCTTGGCCCTGATGAGCCTGCGTTTTGGCCGATGTTCATCCAAACGCTCGAATATAACGACGGCGCCCCTGATCCGATGGACCGCTGGTCTCGCCGGACTATTGACGTGGTTGCCGACCAAGCCAAAGGTGTCGCGTACTATCCCTTTGGAGACGCTCCGTTCTTGCCCTTCTACACATGGGCGTTGCGCACTGGCCGCGCATGGGCATCGCCGATTGGGTTTCTTGTGCATGAAAGATCCGGCCTTTTTGCGTCGTATCGTGGAGCGGTTTGGATACCAGAGAACCGTCAAACCGCGCCGGCTATTCTGCCCTGCATGAGCTGTGATGCACCATGCAAAACTGCCTGTCCGGTCGGGGCATTTACGCAAGGGTACGATGTAGCCGCATGTAAATCGCACTTGAACGCCCCGCAAGGAGCGTCATGCTTGTCCGACGGCTGCAAAGCTCGCCGCGCCTGCCCTGTTGGTGCAGACCTGCGGCTTTCAGCCCAAGCGGCATTTCATATGGAAGCGTTTCACTAATGCGTTTGATTCTGATCCGCCACGCGAAATCAAGCTGGCACGACCCGTTCCAAGATGACCACGCACGCGTGTTGAACAAACGCGGACGTGATGCGGCCCGCGCAATCGGGACATGGTTGCAAGCCAAGGGACATGAACCCGACCATGTTTTAGTGTCCGACGCGGCGCGCACTGTTGAGACTACCGAGCTGATCCTACCATGCTTGAATGGCGATCCAAGCGTCGACTATTTGCCCGCGCTTTACCATGCTTCCCCTGATACCGTTCTGGACCTCGCTCAGCGCTACACGAGCGGCTGCGTGGCCATCATCGCGCATAACCCTGGCATCGGCATGCTGGCGCGCGCCGTGTCGGTCAAAGCGCCGGATCATCGCCGGTTTGATGACTATCCAACTTGTGCAACGACGGTGATTGATTTCAACGGCCCAGTCAGCATCCGCAGCGGCGTCGTTGTGGATTTTGTTGTTCCACGCGACCTTATCGGGGCTGCAGGCCGCGAAGCCGATTAGGCACAAAAAAGCCCCCGCCAAAGACGAGGGCCTTTTCAAACCTTAACAGTTTAATGGCCCAGAATCTGACTCAGGAACAACTGTGTGCGCTCTGATTTCGGGTTCAAGAAGAACTCTTCTGGCTCGTTCTGTTCCACGATCTGACCTTGGTCCATGAAAATTACGCGGTTGGCCACCTGACGGGCAAAGCCCATCTCGTGGGTTACGCAAATCATGGTCATGCCCTCTTCGGCCAGCTCGATCATGGTGTCGAGCACCTCTTTGATCATCTCTGGGTCAAGCGCGGATGTTGGTTCGTCGAACAACATGATCCGTGGTTTCATGCAAAGCGAACGGGCAATCGCCACACGCTGTTGCTGTCCACCGGACAACTGACCCGGATACTTCATCGCCTGATCAGGGATTTTGACCTTTTCAAGGAAGTGCATCGCTATCTCTTCGGCTTCTTTCTTGGGTGTTTTACGCACCCAGATCGGAGCCAGCGTACAGTTTTCCAAAATCGTCAGATGCGGGAACAGGTTGAAGTGCTGAAAGCACATGCCAACTTCTGACCGGATCTTGTCGATGTTTTTCAAATCTGACGATAGCTCGGTGCCATCGACGATGATCTGACCCTGCTGGTGCTCTTCCAGACGGTTCATGCAACGGATCAACGTGGATTTTCCGGATCCAGATGGGCCACAGACCACGATGCGTTCGCCACGTTGAACAGTCAGGTTAATGTCACGCAGAACGTGGAACGTGCCGTACCACTTGTTCATGTTAGTGACTTCAATCGCAACCTCGTCAGAAACCTGAAGCTTGCTACGATCAATTGTGCGTTCGGTTGTATCAGACATATCTCAGCCCTTCCTTAACGATGTTCACGCTGGAGTTTGTTCTCCAGGTAAAGTGAGTAGCGGCCCATGCTGAAGCAAAAGATGAAAAACATCACGCCGATGAAGATGAACAATTCCCAGTAAATGCCGTTCCAATCAGTGGTGGCACGAATTGCACCTGCCAAGCCGATTGGGTCAAACAAACCGATGAACACCACGAGGGTCGTATCTTTGAAAAGACCGATGAACGTGTTCACGATACCAGGGATCGAGATTTTTAGGGCCTGCGGCAAAACGATCAGTTGCATTGACTGCCAGTAAGACATTCCAAGACTGTCTGCGCCTTCATATTGCCCCTTTGGCAAAGCGGCCAAACCGCCGCGCACGACCTCTGCAATATAGGCAGCAGAGAACAGGGTCACCATGATGATCACACGCAGCATCAAGTCAAAATTCGTGCCTTTTGGCAGGAAATAGTTGAGCAGCAACGACGCTGTGAACAGCCAAACGATCAATGGAACACCACGGATAACCTCGATGAAGGTCACAGCGGAATATTTGATAATCGGAAGGTCGGACTGACGGGCTAGCGCCAACAAGATTCCCAATGGAAGTGACAAGAGAATCGCCAC
>CAJXTP010000048.1 GCA_913061335.1 uncultured Loktanella sp. | reverse complement strand
GTATAAGAGACAGCACCGAAGCAGCCATTGAAATCCGAGATCAGTCCCCTCGAGATCTCCTCGCGTTCAAAAAGGCTCAAAGCCAACCGCGATCTTACCCGCGTGGGTGATCAAAGACGGGATCAGCTTCTACAATACTGAGTGACCACACACCTCCCTCGACAAGAGAACTCCAGACAACGTATTCTTTGGCACAGAACGATAACGAAAAGCGGCATAAAACCAACTAGATCAAATCTTAGTTAGGCTGTAAAACTGTCCGAACAAGTGATCCCACTTCACAGAGATCAACCGAACCTTACAATTTGAGGTGATGTTTTTCGCAAACACGTCGGTGTTTGACCATCGTTCCAAATGTATCGCCATCCAATGACTGTACTCTGAGTTTCCGATTCCTCAATGAAATAATGAGACATGTTGGCAGTCTTCTTTGCGGACTGTGGTAAGGTCATTTTTATTTTTCGCTAGCTAAAGTTCTTAAGTAATAGCTCGTGTGAAACTGGCGGGTGCATACCTTCAGAAAAGGACCGGTGAGTGCCCGAAGTAAGAGATCACTCACCGGAGTCATCCCAACCCCAGGAAAAGGCCGAAACAGGAAGGTTCTTATGAAGATATTCCACCAAGGCAGACGTATTTCGTTTCGAGGTAGTCTTTGGTTCCGTACTTTGAACCTTCGCGACCTTGACCCGATTGCTTGATCCGGGACTGTTGCATTAAATTTATTACGCATGAGTTCGATCAATATAGATGATTTTATACTACAATATATGTGCAAATTATGTCATCTTCGGCTAAATATAGATCAAATTCTACCGCGCATTTTCTTGATCTGGTTAACGAGCAGCATCAACCCACAACAGGTCCAGTTCACGAAATCCGCATCACCAATTCACGCGTATTTTTGGGTGTCATCTTGATTGGGTTTCCGCCGGTACTTGGGTCGATCAGCGCGCCTGCGACGATGCGATCCACATCAGGGTTTTCAATGCCCAGCTCCGCCAGTGATTTTGGAATACCAAGGCTCGCGTTCAACTCATCCACAAACTTACAGAAGCCGTCAAACCCGCCTTCGACGCCAAGGTATTTCGCGGCTTCGCTCAATACACCCTCAATTGCTGGTTTATTGAACTGCAATACCGCAGGCATACAAACCGCGTTCGTTGTGCCGTGGTGCGTGTGGTAAATCGCGCCAATCGGGTGTGACAGTGCGTGGATTGCACCGAGGCCCTTTTGGAACGCGGTGGCGCCCATGACGGCAGCACTCATCATATGTGCGCGCGCTTCCAGATCGGTACCGTCGGCATAAGCACGTGGTAGGTAATCCTTGACCAAACGCATGCCTTCCAGCGCCATACCCTGCGACATAGGGTGGTAGTGCGGCGAACAGAATGCCTCAACGCAATGTGCGAAGGCATCGAGACCGGTTCCAGCCGTGATAAACGGTGGCATACCAACCGTGAGCTCTGGGTCGCATATAACGACTGCAGGCAAGAACTTTGGATGGAAGATGATCTTCTTTTGTTCAGTCACGGAATTGGTGATGACAGATGCACGTCCCACTTCGGACCCTGTGCCAGCTGTTGTTGGCACCGCCACAATCGGCGCAATCGCATCGGCGTCCGCACGAGTCCACCAATCGTCGATGTCTTCAAAGTCCCAAAGCGGACGGGTCTGCCCAGCTAGGAAGGCCACGAGTTTTCCAAGATCAAGACCGGAGCCGCCGCCAAACGCAACAACACCGTCATGCCCACCTGCGTTATATGCAGCAACACCAGCTTCGGCGTTCTTTTCGTTTGGGTTCGGATCAACATCAGAGAACATCGCACGGCCTAAGTCAGCGGCTTCCAACAGGTTAAGTGTCCTTTGCGTGATCTCCATGCTGGCCAAACCACGATCGGTCACAAGCAAGGGCTTGCGAATACCGGCGGAAATACACGCCTCAGCGATTTCAACGATACGGCCAGCGCCAAAACGAATGTTGGTCGGGTAGGACCAGTTTGCATTTAAACTCATCAGCTTAAGCCTTCTTCAAGTGGTATGATTTTGGATGTGTCAGGTTGTGGTATCCGATCACGGAAAGACCCCCACCGCGTCCGGTATCTTTGCATCCTGTCCAGCACAGACCGGGATCAAGATAGTCGGCGCGGTTCATAAACACCGTCCCCGTTTCAATCTGATCGGCAATCGCCTCGGCTCGCACAGGGTCTTGTGTCCAAAGCGAAGCAGTCAAGCCAAAGTCGCTATCGTTCATCAGTGCGATCGCTTCCGCGTCGCTTTTAACCGGCATAATCCCGACAACTGGGCCAAAGCTTTCTTCGCGCATCACGCGCATTGAATGATCAACATTCGTCAGGATTTGAGGCATGAGATATGCACCTCCATCTTCAGGGAACTTTGCCGGATCAATATGAGCCGTTGCACCAGCAGCGACTGCTTCCGCAGTTTGGCCACGTACTTCTTCTGCGAACCGGACATGTGCCATCGGTCCAAGCGTTGTTTCTGCGTCTAACGGGTTGCCCAGCTTATACCGGTTCACGATTGCCACGGCCTTTTCAACGAATGTATCAAACAGGCTCTCATGGACATAAATCCGTTCGATCCCACAACAGCACTGACCGGAATTAAACATCGCGCCATCGATCAACGTAACAACGGCCGCGTCCACGTCAGCATCGTCCATGACATAGCCTGGATCTTTCCCACCAAGCTCGAGTCCAACGCCGGTAAATGTACCCGCCGCCGCGCGCTCCATCGCCTTGCCGCCGCCGACAGAACCCGTAAAGTTCACAAATCCAAATGCGCGATCCGCGATGAGTTCAGACGTTGTCTGGTGGTCCAAGAATACGTTTTGGAAGACGTCAGCAGGCACACCAACTTCATGAAACGCAGCAGCTAACCGCTCACCAACCAACAACGTTTGCGATGCGTGTTTCAGGACAACCGTATTCCCAGCAATCAAAGCGGGTGCGACGGTATTAATCGCCGTCATGTACGGATAATTCCAGGGGGCCACGACCAGCACAACACCGTGCGGCACCCGCTTGATCACGCGCCGAAACGCATCGCTGTCTTCCACTTCAATCGGTGCAAGCGCGTCCTCAGCAATATCCGCCATATAGCTCGCGCGCTCATTGAACCCACCGAATTCACCGCCATAGCGCGTGGGGCGACCCATTTGCCAAGCAAGCTCGGTCACGATCTCATCATTCATCTCACCAATGCGTGCGACACCCGCCTGCACCAGTGAAATACGCGCCTTCAACGGCAATTCTGCCCACGCAACTTGCGCTGCTTTCGCGCGTTCCACGGCATCATCAGCCGCCGCGCGCAATAACGCTTCGCGGGTCGCATAGACCGACCCGTCAATCGGGGAAATACAAGTGATCGTCATTTCTTAAGCCCTTTCAAAGCCGCGTGCGATTTCCCAATCGGTTACCACGCGGTCAAATTCTTCAATTTCCACTTCAGCGGCGCGCGCATAGTGGGCCATTACTTCATCACCAAACGCATCACGCAACATATCGGACGCAACCAAAGCTTCACGCGCATCGCGCAGCGTCCTTGGGATGTGTTGTTTCGTATCATCTGCATAGGCGTCACCTTTGAACGGTGCGCCCAATTCTAGTTTTTCCTCAATACCTTTTAGCCCAGCGGCCATAATCGCCGCCTGCGCCAAATACGGATTCATATCCGCCCCCGGTGTGCGAACTTCGATGCGAATGGATTTGCTACCCGCGCCACACAACCGATACGCCGCAGTACGATTATCGACCGACCACACGACCTGCGTCGGTGCAAATGTGCCTTTGGCGAAACGCTTATAGCTGTTCACATAAGGTGCGACGAAATAGGTGTAATCCGCGGCGTACTTCATCAAACCCGCGATGTAGTGGTCCATCAATTCGGACTTACCAATCTCGCGATCTGCGTCATAAAACGCATTTTTGCCGTCCTGCCATAACGACTGGTGAATATGCGACGCACTTCCAACCCGATCTTTATGCCACTTCGGCAAGAACGTCGCGGCTGCCCCATGCTGATGCGCAATCTCCTTGATCGCATGTTTTGCAAGCGTATGGTGATCCGCCGTCGACATTGCGTCAGCGTATCTGATGTTCACTTCCGCCTGACCGGCCTCGGCCTCACCCTTTGATCCTTCAACAGGAATTCCCATCGCCAAAAGCGTATTGCGGACGGGTCGCATCACATATTCTTCCTTGGACGTCTGGAAGATGTGATAATCCTCATTGTAGTTCGAAATCGGTTTCAGATCGCGAAACCCATTCGCGTTAATTTCGTCATGCGTGCCTTGGAAAAGAAAGAACTCCAATTCGGTCGCAGTCACTGGCGAGAAACCTTTTTCCTCAAGCCGCGCGATCTGCGCTTTCAACATTGCACGCGGTGAAAACGGCACCTCTTCATACGTATGATGGTCCAAAACATCGCACAGAACGAGCGCACAACCTTCTTGCCACGGTGCCAATCGAATGGTGTCCAAATCCGGCTTCATGACATAATCGCCATATCCGCTTTCCCACGATGTAGAAGCGTATCCATCGGGTGTGGCCATCTCTAGATCAGTCGCTAGAAGATAATTACAGCAATGGGTTTCTTCCCAGCCGCTATCAACAAAAAATTGAGCAACCAATCGTTTGCCCATCAACCGTCCCTGCATATCAACAAGGCAGGCGATGACAGTATCAATCATACCCTCTTCGACGCGGGATTTTAGATCGTCAAAACTCAGTGTGCCAGACATATTATCTCCATTTTTTGAATTTCTAATAGGGTGGCACTGCTCAGATTTTGCATTGAACATCACCTTCAACACCCATCGTATTAAACGCTTCAGATATCCAAGTTGCGATAAATTTCGCGACATGAATTTGCTGATTTTCCTGCGCAATCAGATCATTCCTGATTTCTAACATCACATTCAGATGACCCGAAGCAACCGCATGTTCACGCAGCGTATGCATTACGCCATTTTCTGGACCATAGGGTTCGTTGCGCTGAACGTTCATGCTGGTGTGTTGTGTAGCTATATCAATCATTGCGTCAGCCAACCGAGCGTCAGCATCATGCAATATACCGATCTCAACATCCCGCTGCTTACCGTGATAAATTGGCGTAAAACTATGCACTGTGATCAAAACAGGATGCGATGTGTTTGAAATTTGTGCCGCCAATGTTCTCCTAAATGGTTCATAAACCTTAGCTGCGCGTTCCGCGCGTTCCTCATCTGAAAGCCCTACGTTTCCGGGAACTTTAATTAGCTCACTCTTTTGCGTGCTGGCATCATGTGCAGATGGCGGGCGGTTCAAATCGCACACCAAACGTGAAATCGTGCCGGTCACGGCAACGGCATCCAGCGCCTTTGCCAATCGCCGGGTTACACCCAATGCGCCCGGATCCCAAGCTGCGTGTGAAGTCGCAGCGTGCTTATCCAGCCCCAAATTCCCATATTCTGTAGGAATAAAATTGCTCGCATGTTCGCAAACAACGACCGCCGAGGATGGGCCCTCTGTGTTCATGAGCATTACTGGATGAGTCATTTTAGCTGCAACTTTCTGTAAATCTAATGGTTCGCGGAAACGATATTGCTAACAATTTGCGCTGTTGCGGGTGCAAGAGTAATCCCGATATGGCCATGGCCAAATGCCATGATCACATTCTTGTTGCGCTTTGATGAGCGGATGACAGGAACAGAGTCAGGCATCGATGGACGAAAGCCGAACCACGAACGGCTTGGTTCACCAAGTTCTGGGAACATCTCGCGTGCGCCACGTTCAAGCACCTTTAAACGACGTTCGACTTTGGGCAGCGATAGTCCACCCAACTCGACCGTCCCTGCAATTCTTAAGCGCCCGCGCATCGGAGAAGCGTAAAAACCGCGTTTGGCTGAGCAGACAGGCCTCGAAACAGGCGGCGTGTCCATATCGAATTCAAGATGATAGCCGCGTTCGGTATCCAAGCGTACATTTTCGCCAACTGACTTTGCGAGCGGTTTTGAATAAGCCCCAGCAGCAATGATTACTTTGGACGCTTCCAAAGTCTGATCTTTGCAAAACACTTTGACGTTTTTCTCACTGCTGTCGTCAATCGATACTGCTGACGTCGGGTAGATTGTTACCCCTAATTCGGCTAGATTTTGAGCAAATATCTTCATGACGGCACCAGGATCATCAATGCTTGTCGCATTTGGAAAGTAGTGCGCGCCACCTTCAAATGATTGCAGGTTGGGTTCGTGCACCAGAACCTCTTGCGCGGTTATCGCTTCTACCTCGACGCCATTTTCGCGTCGTAATCTTTCGTCGTACTTTGCAGCGGCGAATGCCTTTTCAGACTCATACAAGTACAGGCAACCGCGCTTATGTAAGTGTTGAGATGCGCCCAATTCAGCACTGAGTTCCTGCCACATATTGCTGGCACCACTAAGCAATCGACCAATGCGCTCGGCATTGCTTTCCGCTTGGGCTGGAAGACTTTGATACGTGAATTCAAGCAGCCACGGAAGCAAGCTTGGCAATGTGCGATATCGCACCGATAGTGGGCTGTTCCGATTTAGGAATAGGTTTGGCAGATTACGCAAGACGTTTGGTGTTCCAACAGGAATCGTGGCGTAATCCGAAATCGTACCAGCATTGCCATATGACGCACCCATCCCAAGATCATTCGGTTCGATCAGAGCAACTTCGCGGCCTTCTTTTGCCAGACGGAAAGCTATATTCATACCAATCACGCCACCTCCGATAACGAGTATCTCGTGTTGCGGGCATTTTTGATCAATTTTAAGCATCGATATTCACATTTCGGAATCCGCCTTCAAGAAGGCCATTAAGCGTCTTGGCTGCATCTGCCAGTTCATCGCGCGAGCGAGCTGCGTTGAGATTAAGCCTGATCGCGTGCACGGGAGCTTGGTTTCGACTGATTGTGAAAGCGTCGCTTGAAAGGACGCAAACACCCTCAGAAAGGGCCGCACGTGCAAAGCTGGATCCGCGCCATGGCTCAGGCAACGTTAACCAAGCATGCGGCGCGGTCGGCTGGCTGTGAAGGTTTTTTGATGGCAAGTTTTCTGTCAGAATTTTGTGACGGACCTCTAACTCGGTCATTTGTTCTGCAATGATAGATGACAGTTTGCCCTGCTCAATAAGCTGCACGACCATCAATCCAGTGGCAAAGCTCGTGCTCCAGCAATTGGTTTTCAGGAATGCGTTGATGCCGCGCAACAAGCGGCGCGGCGCGGAAACAGCGCCGAGTCGAATACCTGCCGCCACACACTTAGACAAGCTAGTCACATAAATAGTGATGTCCGGATGCAGTGATGCAATTGATGCAACTGGCTTACGAATGAGGGGGCGATAGACATCGTCCTCTATGATGATCACGTTGTGCGCACGTGCGATCGCGACGAGCGCTTCTCGCCGCTCAGGGCTGAGCGTGATGGTCGTGGGGTTGTGATAGTTTGGCATCAAATAGACGGCGGTAGGATTGAACTGCCTACATGCTTCAGCGAAAGCGTCTGGGATCATTCCTTGTTCATCCATCGCTACCGGCTTCAGAACCACACCCCGTAAAGCGCATAGCGATATAAAACCTTGAAAGGTTGTTGAATCAGCAAGAACAACTTGCCCAGAATTTGCAACCGCCCCGAGCGCACAAGCAAGGCCATGCTGCGCACCATTAACCACCGCGACACGATCTGGATCGCTGTGCCCCGTAGCGTCTGACATCCAATTGGCTAACGCCTCTCGAACATCGAAATGACCTTCAGGAAGGTAGTAATCTTGTATGCCTTCAAAACGCGGATCTTCTGAAAGGTGCGGAAGGATCGTCTGTAGAGCGCGCAAGTAGGCGTCCGTTGCGGGGCGGTTGATAGAAAGATCGCAATATCCTTCATCCCCTGAGACGCCAGAACGTGGACTAACAAATGTCTTTGGTGCGACTATAATCGTGCCCTTGCCCGGGCGACCATCGATAACGCCCCGCTCATGCAGCACTGCAATGGCGCGCGTCACCGTTGTAAGGTTGACACCAGCCGTGCGTGCAATTTCTCGTTGAGGCGGCAAGCGGTCACCTGGAACAAGGTGCTTTGATGCGATCAACTCCAAGACGCGATCTGCAAGCCTTCTGTAAACGGGAACGTCACTTTCGGCGTTCAGTAGATCTTCAAACATGGCTTCTCCGGTTTGCTTAAGTAACTCTCCGGCAATGGTAGCATTGTACGACATACAATTGAAGCTATTTTCGTAGGTAATGTTCATGTGTCTGAGCTCTATCTAAGAAATTGTTTGACGTTCATTCGTCGTCCAACTATGTATAAATACACTTATTGTATGATTCAAGTGTGTTTCTTAGGTCATACAAGAAGTTTCTGTTAACCGGGAGGAAAAACGATGTTATTTAATTCACTTACGAGGCGCGCCGCGCTTGGTGCTAGCGTTGCAATGCTATTGGCTTCTTCAGCTCTTGCTGATGACATCAGATTGCGGATCGCAGGCACCCACGCACCAGACCACACCAACACTATTCTGCTAGGGCAGA
Organism: uncultured Loktanella sp.; assembly: GCA_913061335.1. Lineage (GTDB taxonomy): Bacteria > Pseudomonadota > Alphaproteobacteria > Rhodobacterales > Rhodobacteraceae > Yoonia. Next base: position 6,889 of record CAJXTP010000048.1, on the reverse strand, counting down.
TCAAAGAAGAGCTGGAATCAGCCGGTGTTGGCATCACGGTACAGCTATTTCCAGCAAATCAACTGGGCTCTGGCGAGCAGGTATTCGGCGACGTGCGCAAGGGCGCAATCGACATTGGGAATACGTTTATCTATCCAACCAATGATCCACGACTTGAAATCAGCTCAGTCCCCTATCTGGCTGAAAGTTACGAACAGATGCGGCGCATATTTAGCCCGGGATCTAACTACTACACAGCTTTTTCAGGATTGCTTGCTGAACAGGACATAAAGCTGCTCGGTCTCCTGGGTGAAGGCTTTGTTGGTGTCGGCGCTTCGAAGTTGCCTGATAACGCAACCACCGTCGGCGACAAGGGAATGACAATTCGTGTTTGGTCCGCCAATGTTGCCCAACGGACGGCGGCTGATTTAGGGTTCAACACAACCACCATCGATTGGGGGGATGTGTTCCCTGCGTTGCAGCAAGGTATTGTTGATGGCGTAATCGGCGGCACGCCAGAAGCTAACTACACAATGTGGCGTGATGCTCTTAATTACTACATCCCTTATGACAGCTTTGTTGAGACCACCGGCTATTACATCAGCGACGGTGTTTGGGATAAGATGAACGCAGAGCAGCAAGCTGTTGTAGAGGCTGCATTTAGCAGTGCGGCGCTTTCATCATTTGACCAATCTGAGGCAAAAGACGCTGAATTCTTAACAAAGCTGGAAGAAGCCGGTGTTGAAATCGTACATCTTTCTGACGAGGAGCGCGGCGCTATTGCGGCTCATGTACGTTCTTCTACTTGGCCAGTTCTAGAGGAAACGTTTGGTTCGGAACTGATGGACGCACTTAAGCGTGACATTGAATAAAATGCTTTAGGCTCATCCAATCTTATTTGGATGAGCCTTCTTTCTTCAGGAGAAGGCCGAATGAACGAATTGCCAAAGCCTAAATCTAAGACGTTGGGCGCAATTTTGATTGCGCAACGCTACATCCTTATTCTTTCCAGCTTAATTTTGGCGACGACGTTTTTTGCAGTCGTTATCATGAGGTATGTCTTTCAAGCTGATCTGTTCGCCTATGAGGAATGGGTATTGACGATCGCATTTTGGTTGTACTTTCTTGGGGGCGCGCAAGGTAGCTGGGAAGGGACCCACATCAAGGCTGACTTTCTGTCGTCATTCTTGCCGTCGATCCGCGCGCGCAGGTTCTTTGCATATCTCGTAATGATGCTAGAGATCGCAGTCCTTATGTTCCTAACATATTGGGCTTTCTATATGATATATGAGGCGGTTTCCGATTACCCAAGGCTAGCGGCAACTACTGCATGGCGGATCCCCTTTGCCGTTCCTCACTTAGGGATCGCGATTGGCTTCACACTCATGGGTGTCTTCACAATCCTGCGGTTCTGCGTGGCTTGGAACGACCCCGATTTTCTGAATTCTGATAGGTAGAAACTCAAAATGATTCTTGTTATCACACTCGTTATTCTTTGCTTAGCACTGCTAATCGGAATGTCCGTACCTTTGGCATTCGGTCTTACGATGATCTACGTGGCGTATGCCGGTGGTCATGACTTCTCTACGCTCCTTACTTCGGGCCACTGGCGAATGAATGCCCTCGTTCTGATGGCCATTCCTCTGTTTATCATGGCCGGCGGCATCATGGCGAAAGGCCGAATTGCCGCTCCTTTGGTTGAGTTGGCTAATCTATTCGTGGGCCGTTACAAAGGTGGTCTGTCCGCCGCCGCTGTTGTTGCATCGGCCATTTTTGGATCCATCTCGGGCTCCGCATCTGCGACGCTCACTTGCATCGGGTCTATCATGCTACCTCAGCTGAAAGCTGCAAATTACCCAAGGGGTTTGTCAGCGGCAATTGTTGCGAATGCCGCGCCATTGGGGCTGCTCATTCCGCCAAGCTCTCTCATGATTATTTACGCGTGGGTCACACGGCAATCAGTGCTCCAGGTATTTCTAGCAACAATCATACCAGGTCTAATACTTGTGTTCTTGCTTGTCGTTGTGAACTTTTTCCTGCTGAGGAACAATAAAGAGATCAAGACAATGCCACCCGTTGAAAATTTCCCAAAGGAAGTTGCTCAAACGACGTGGCGCGCCATACCAGCGATTATCATGCCTGTTATCATCCTTGGGGGTATCTATGGCGGGATCATGACCCCGACGGAAGCTGCTGGCATTGCCGTGATTTATGCAATTCCCGTGGGATTTCTTGTCTATAAGGGCCTGAACAGGTCAAACTTTGGCGATGTTATTCTTGAGACGGCCACTACAACTGGCGTCGTCATGGTCATGTTTTTCATGGTGATGATCGTCAGTCGATTGCTAATCTTTGAAGACATTCCGGGCCTTGCCAAAAGCCTTGTCTTTTCAGTGTCCGATAACCCGATCGTCATCATGCTAATGGTCAATGTCGTCTTGGTGTTGATCGGAATGCTCATGGACGATGTGTCCGGTATCTTGCTTGGCGCTCCTATGCTCTTTCCGATTATCACTGAGCTGGGCATCGATCCGGTCCAATTTGCGGCAATCATTGGTGTCAATTTGGGTATGGGCAACGTTACGCCGCCGACAGCCCCACTGCTGTATCTTGGTGCCCGCGTTGGCAACACGCCGGTCGTGGAAATGATCTGGCCAACCCTGATTATGATCCTGTTCGCCTGGATCCCAACGCTGATCATCACAACATATGTTCCAGAAGTTTCTTTGTGGCTGCCAAATTTATTACTTGGGCGTTAAGCAACTGAGGTTTAATTGAAACTTCATGCGCAATACCAACCGATCAGGTGTGGAATGTGAGATCCAGTATTACGTGATGAGCCTTCCGCATTCAGATGCGGTGTTCGTGAAGGGCTACCCTGCTGAGACGACCGGGGCGTTCTGCGATGGCCAGGTGTCTGCCTTTGCCTTCTTTGGTGGCATTGAGGTGCCCCTAGATTTGTAGACGCTTTGCTTGGTAATTTTGGAACCAAGGAGAGACGGATATGAACAAGGGAATTCGGTTTACAGATGAGTTTAAGCGAGATGCTGTGGCACAGGTTGTTGAGCGTGGTTATGCGGTCAGCGAGGTGGCCGAGCGACTGGGGATCAGCACCAAGTCACTGTACACGTGGAAGGCGCAGTTTGCGAAGCCAGCACGAGTTCGCGACGCTGAGTTAGATTTGGCGGCTGAGCTCAAGCTGGTCAAAAAAGAACTGGCCCGCGTCACTGAGGAACGCAACATCCTAAAAAAGGCGACCGCGTACTTCGCGCGAGAGTCTCAGTGAAGTACGCGTTTATAGAGGCTCACCGGCCTGAGTTTTCGGTCCGTTCGATGTGCCGGATGCTGATGGTTCATTTTAGTGGGTTCTATGCATGGCTTAAAGAACCATTAAGCCTGCGTGCGCATGAAGATCTGCGACAGACCGAGATGATCCAACAAGCATGGACCGACAGCGGCAAGGTCTACGGTTATCGCAAGCTATATGACGATCTGCGCGACGCGGGTGAGAGCTGCTCCGAGAACCGTGTTGCGCGTCTTGCCAGCTTGGCAGGCATCGCAGCCCAGATTGGCTACAAGCGTCGCCCTGGTCGATATGGCGGCAAACCAGCCATCGTCGCTGACAACACGCTGGATCGGCAGTTCGAGGTAGATGCCCCAGACACGGTCTGGGTGACGGACATCACCTACATCAAGACGCACGAAGGTTGGTCTTACCTTGCTGTCGTCATCGATCTGTTCTCAAGGCGTGTTGTTGGCTGGTCAATGCAATCACGCATGACAACAGACCTCGCCCTGCAGGCACTGCTGAGCGCAGTTTGGCGGCGCAAGCCAAAGACCAAGGTCATGATCCATTCAGATCAAGGTTCCCAGTACACCAGCAAGGAGTGGCAATCGTTCCTCGGCAAACACAATCTGGATGCAAGCATGAGCAGACGTGGAAACTGCCATGACAACGCCGTCGCAGAGAGTTTCTTCCAGCTCTTGAAACGGGAGCGGGTCAGGCGGCGAACATACATAACGCGCGATGCCGCAAGGCAGGACGTGTTCGACTACATTGAGATGTTTTATAACCCGAACCGCAAGCACACCAACAACGGCATGCTGTCGCCGGTTGACTATGAAATTAAACAAAGGAAAATGAACGAAGCAGGTGTCTAGGAAACTAGGGGCACCTCACATCCCCCAATCTATTCTTTGCGACAATACCAAGATTGCCGTTGCGCGGATACTCGGGGACAGAACGCGCATTCGCACTATTTGTTTGATGACAAGTTCGGACGGCCCGCAGGCGGGAACGATAAAGGTGATGTCGGAGGTATGAGGGTGATGGGTCGACGCTGACCCCTAAGCGTGCAACACGCTGGTCATGCCGGCGCGTGCGCCGATCCTCGGCCGTCGTTTCTACGCTACAAATAATACAAACGTCTGGTTTTCACGCCGCGTTACGGTGCCGAAATCTTAGCCGTTGCAGCAATTTCCGTGCTGCGAGCGCACGCAGCACAAAAATCGAATTCACAATCTGGGCTCAAAGCAGACATTTGACTTTACGTTGGCCAACGCAAAATAGAAAAAGCGGCCCGCGTGTGAACGGGGCCGCCTGATTTTTCGCCTTGGTGTTTAGCCCAATACGCGTGTGATTGCTTGGTCGACTGCATCGGTGATCTGGTCGATGTCGTCGGTGGTTGCGATCAGGGAAGGTGCAAACAGCAATGTGTTGTTGTGGCCCGGCACGGATTTGTTGGTGCACCCGATGATGACGCCTTGCGCCATGCAGTCGCCCACAATCGCCGCAACGAGTTTTTCGTCAACGGGGTCTTTGCTGGTCCGATCTGCGACCAATTCAGCCCCTGCAAAAAGCCCCATGCCGCGCACATCGCCGATCCATTTGTGCTTTTCCATCAGCGCGTTCAGGTTGTTTTTCAGATGCTCACCGGACCGCACGGAGTTTCCGCGCAGGTCTTCTTCCTCAATAATTTTCATGTTTTCGATCGCCGCCGCTGGACCAGCTGTGCAGCCGCCAAAGGTAGAGATATCGCGGAAGAATGACAGCTTATCGGTGTCGTCTTGGAATTGGTCGAACACCGCGTTGGTGGTAACGCAGCACGAGATCGCCGCATAGCCGGAGGCAACGCCCTTGGCCATTGTCACGATGTCAGGTTGCACGCCAAACTGCTGGTAGCCGAACCAAGTGCCTGTCCGGCCAACGCCACAGACGACTTCGTCAATGTGCAGCAGGATTTCGTATTTTTTGCAAAGCTCTTGCACGCCTTCCCAGTACCCATCTGGTGCGACAATGATACCGCCGCCAGCTGTGATTGGTTCCAAGCAAAGCGACCCGATTGTATCGGCCCCTTCGCGCAGGATCACGTCTTCGATGGCTTTGATCGATGCCGCTGCATAGGCGGCGCCAGTGGACCCATCTTGGCTGCGGTATTCGAGGCAGTGCGGTACCGCGACGAAGCCCGGTGTGAAGGGGCCGTATTGTGCATTGCGTTCTTCTTGGCCGCCAGCGGACAGGGTCGCGATTGTGGTGCCGTGATAATCGCGGTCGCGGAACAGGATTTTGTTTTTCTTACCGCCGTGATGTTTGTGGCTGATCTGGCGGACCATCTTGAACGCCTTCTCATTGGCTTCGGAGCCTGAGTTGGAGTAATAGACCCGGTCGAGGCCAGGCATTTTGTCGATCAGCATTTCTGCGAATGTCGCACCCGGGATCGTGCCCATAGAGCCGCCAAAGAAACACATCTTGGTGACAGCGTCAGACATCGCGTCGCCGATCCGCTTGCGCCCGTAGCCGACGTTGACTGTCCAGACGCCACCGGACACCGCATCTAGGTGCTCTTTACCTTTGATGTCCCAAACGCGCATGCCTTTGCCTTCAACCATGATCTTTGGATCAACGCCGTTTGCATAAGGTTTATGCTGGCTAAGGTGATGCCATACGTGGGCGCGGTCTGCCTCAATGATGCCTTCGGGGTCGTTGGTCAGTGATTGGATATCCATAAGACGTCTCCGGTAAGATGTGATGAAAGGGGCGCGGCCCGAATCTTGCGCGCGCTATATCGTTCTGTTCCCATCTTGGTGGCGCATTGGGTTGAACCGATAGTGCCAGTTCATATCGTTGCATATAGCCAAAATCGCGGCATATGGGGTCGTTTTCTAGGATTTGTTAGCCCTAATGCCCCTTAACCTAAGGGAAATTGGCCCAAGCTTCTTGTCAGAAATCATATGCAGTCCAAAGGTCCTGCTTGATCAAAAAACGTTGACGGATGCGGTTCAATTTCGTTGTCTCGACGTCGAAATGACAATTTGCTGACCTTTTTGGCAATTTGGCATGATCAGGGGGAAGTTTTTACGTAACTGCGACCTTCTGCACAATTGTGGAGTGATGAGGACTACCGTTCGCGGGAAGAATCATATTCACTTCATGTATGTCGAGGCAGGGACAACCTTGCCCGCGAAACAGCTCCCGCTGCTTATGGGTGCGACCAACACGGAGACGATCAAACATGAAAATCAAATCAGCCCTTATGGGTGCTGCCGCTGGTGTAGCAATGATGACAGGCGCGACACAGGCTATGGCCGACGCGCATGAAATCACAGTCGCATATTTCCTTGAGTGGCCAATGCCATTCCAGCACGCCAAAGTTATGGGCGAGTATGAAGAAGCAATGGGCGTCGAAATCAACTGGGTATCGTTTGACACAGGCACAGCAATGTCTGCTGCTATGGCATCCGGCGACGTTCAGCTGTCCGTTTCACAAGGTATCCCACCGTTCGTGGTTGCTGCATCCGCTGGCCAAGACATTCAGGTCATCGACGTCGCGGTTTCTTACGCTGAAAACGACAACTGTGTTGTGTCTTCCGGTTTGGAAATCGACAAGACGTCCGCATCCGAGCTGACTGG
>CAJXTP010000047.1 GCA_913061335.1 uncultured Loktanella sp. | reverse complement strand
TTCTTCCGTGGTCGCCAAATCAGCGGCGGCAGTCAGTTGCAGCACTTCGCCTTCGGCAATAGTCGCAGACGCGTTTGCAAGGATATCCAAGACCCGCAGCGATCCGGTTTCAACCATCAACTGGAATGAACGGGAAAACAGGTAGTCGCCGACCAGCACGCTTGATTGGTTGTCCCACAACAGGTTCGCGGTGGGCCGTCCACGTCGCTGATCGCTTTCGTCAACGACATCATCGTGCAGCAGGGTCGCGGTATGGATAAATTCGACCGTCGCGGCCAAATGCACGTGGTATGGCCCGTCGTAACCACACAGCCGCGCCGCTGCCAGCGTCAGCATCGGGCGCAGGCGCTTACCGCCTGCCTCAACCAAATGCGCGGTCACTTCAGGGATTCGCGGCGCATGTTCCGACGCCATCCGCGCGACGATCATGTCATTCACGGCGGCCATATCATTGGCCAACGCTGCTGCCAGACGTTCATGTGGTTTTGTTGCTACTGTATCAAGGCTCATCACGTTCATCCGACTGAGAATAGACAAAGACGCAAACGGTGCTTACGTCGGTTATATGAAAGAACTTTTGCGCACCAACGACCCGACTGTCATTGCCTTTGCAACCGCCCTTCTGGACGGCGAGGGTATAGCCTGCTTTCAATTCGACGTAAACATGAGCGTTCTCGAAGGATCGATAGGCATAATGCCGCGTCGCCTCATGGTGATCGACCGTGATTTGTTCATAGCCGAGGCAATTATGCGCGACAATGAAATTGATTTGGGCCGCTGATGGATACAACCACCGATGCATTTTTGAACGGGAAAGTGACCGCTGTTCAACCCGACAAGGGATACCGAGCTGGCGTTGATGCGGTTCTGCTTGCTGCCTGCGTGCCTGCCCGATCTAGGGAGCGTGTACTAGAGCTTGGCTGTGGTGTTGGCGTGGCGTCATTGTGTCTATTGGCGCGGGTGCCCGACTTGGACATCACGGGGATCGAGGTGCAGCCTGACTATGCTGCTATTGCGGTGGCTAACGGTGTAAATGCCGTGGTGGCCGACCTGCGCGCCCTGCCCGATGAAATTCGAAACACCCAGTATAATCACGTTATGGCCAACCCACCCTATTTTGATCGTTGCACGGGGTCGCCGGCGCCCAATACTGGCCGTGATATTGCGATGGGTGGTGACACGCCGCTGCGCGATTGGTTGGATGTGGCGGCCAAACGACTGGCGCCCAAGGGGTATTTCACGCTGATCTTGCGGATTGAGCGCCTACCAGAGGTATTGGGTCACCTGCAAGGAAGGCTTGGTTCAATCATTGTGCGGCCAATTTGCGCGCGCGCTGGTCAGGAGCCACATCTGTTTCTATTGCAGGCCCGCCATTCGGGACGCGCACCGTTTCGGTTGCTGTCGCCGTTAATCATGCACGACGGCACTATGCATGATGCCGACCGCGAAAATTACACTGATCGCATTCGTGGCGTTTTGCGCAATGGGGATGCTTTGACCATCACCGATTAACGTTTCAGCAATCTTTTGCCGAGATCATGATGATACGCGCCAGATGCTGCAGTGCAACGTGACACGGAATTCTAAATGTGGTGCACTGAAGGTATTCGATTTCAAACCGAAGGAGGACGACCATGAGCTTAAGTTCACACGTGCAGGAACTGAAGAAGAAACACCAAAACCTCTCGGACTCTGTGGAGGTCATGCAACGCAGCCCCGCCACAGATGGTGCAAAAATTGCCCAGATGAAAAAACAAAAGCTGATGTTGAAAGAAGAAATCGGTCGCTTGTCACCATAATAGCGGACAGCCAGCATTGCGATACGAAAAAGGGCCGGAAAAACCGGCCCTTATTTTTTGTCTAAACCCGCGCGGCTTAGACCATGTATTGGCCGCCGTTTGCGGTAAGCGTGGAGCCAGTGACAAAGCCAGCATCGTCGGACGCAAGGAACAGCACAGCGCGTGCGATTTCAGATGCTTCGCCCAAACGACCCACAGGGATCTGCGGCAGGATCACATCGTTCATAACTTTTTCAGGTATCGTGCTCATCATTTCGGTATTGATGTAGCCTGGTGCAATCACGTTAACCGTGATGCCAGCGCGCGCGCCTTCTTGAGCCAATGACTTGGTAAAGCCAATATCGCCAGCTTTTGCAGCTGCATAGTTGGCTTGGGCGAACTGACCTTTTTGGCCGTTGATCGACGAAATCGTAATAATGCGACCAAATTTGCGTGCACGCATGCCAGGCCAAACAGGGTGGGTCATGTTAAACACGCCTGTCAGGTTGGTGCCGATAACTTCGGACCACTGCTCTGGCTTCATTTTGTGGAACGGGGCGTCGCGGGTGATGCCCGCGTTATTCACAAGAACCTCAACCGGGCCAAGATCAGCCTCGATCTGCGCGATACCAGCAGCACAGGCATCGTAATCAGCGACATCCCATTTGTAGGTCTTAATACCTGTTTCAGCGGTGAAGGCGGCAGCTTTTTCATCGTTGCCAGCATAGGTGGCGGCGACGGAATAACCGGCATCTTTCAAAGCAGTTGAGATAGCGGCGCCAATACCGCGCGATCCGCCAGTGACGATTGCGACACGAGACATAGGATTCTCCTTTTGGAAATTTACGTTGTAATGTTATTAGGTCGGGAGGTTCGGACACGCAAGAATATTGCGCGTCCGATTTTAATATTTATGGACGTTCAACACAAAGAGCGACACCCATGCCACCACCGATACACAGTGTCGCGATGCCTTTTTTCGCGTCGCGACGCTTCATTTCAAACAACAGCGTATTCAGAACCCGACAACCGGATGCGCCGATCGGGTGACCGATTGCAATTGCACCGCCGTTGACGTTCACAATCGCAGGGTCCCAGCCCATTTCTTTGTTCACCGCGCAGGCTTGGGCTGCGAATGCTTCGTTGGCTTCAATAAGGTCCAGATCATCGACGGTCCAGCCAGCTTTTGCCAGCGCCTTGCGGGACGCCATGACAGGACCGACGCCCATGATCGACGGGTCCAAACCAGCGGTCGCGTAGGATGCGATACGTGCGAGCGGCTCGATGCCACGCTTTTCAGCCTCATCCGCAGACATCAGCAATGTCGCCGCAGCACCATCATTCAAGCCAGATGCGTTGGCGGCCGTCACAGACCCTTCTTTTGCAAAAGCGGGGCGCATTTTTGCCATTGCCTCAATGGTCGCACCGTGACGGATGTATTCGTCTTGGTCGACAATGATGTCGCCCTTGCGAGTCTTGACGGTGAAGGCCGCGATTTCGTCTGCAAACTTGCCTGCCTTTTGTGCGGCTTCAGCTTTGTTCTGGGAAGCGACTGCAAATGCGTCCTGCATATCGCGCGAAATTTCCCATTGGTTGGCGACGTTTTCAGCCGTTTGACCCATGTGGTATCCGTTGAATGCATCCCACAGGCCATCGCGGATCATCGTGTCGATGTATTTCATATCGCCCATTTTATGGCCGGCACGCAGGTTGGCTGCATGCGGGGACAGCGTCATGTTTTCTTGACCACCAGCGGCGACAATTGACGCATCACCCAACTGGATATGCTGCGCACCAAGTGCAACGGCACGCAGGCCAGACCCACAAACTTGATTGATCGACCAAGCAGATCCTTCAACAGGCAGGCCTGCATTGATATGCGCCTGACGCGCAGGGTTCTGGCCTTGGGCTGCGGTTAATACCTGACCCAAAATCGTCTCGGATACGTCTGCTTTGTCGATGCCAGCGCGGGCAACAACGGCCTCGAGCACGGCTGAACCCAAATCGTGGGCCGGCGTGTTTGCAAAGGCGCCGCCAAAACTACCGACGGCAGTCCGTGCAGCAGAGGCGATTACAACATTGGTCATGGGGATGGTCCTTTTGAGATAAACGTCAAAAGACAGACCGGAGCGGCGCATAGCCAGACTTGGCGCGCAGACCCCGTCCTGCCGCTCGCACTCTTATTACCTATTGCGTACAAATTGCGCAACATTATTTCTGCGCGGGCGAAGGGATTCGTGCAGGTGCAGCATTTCTAGTAAAGATCGAACTTTGGCACCCCATATAGATAGCCCTGCAAACATTCTGCGCCCATTTGCGAAAGAATGTCCGCATCTTGCTGTGTTTCAACACCGTCGGCGATCACAAGCATCTCAAACTGTTGGGCGACAGTAATCAAAGCTTCCGTCAGGACTTGATTGTCAGGATCGCTTGCGATCCCGCGCACGAATCCTTTGTCGATTTTCACGAGATCAAAAAAGAAATCTTTGAGGTGTCGGAATGCCGTCAGTCCTGCACCGAACCCATCAAGTGCAAATGCGATTCCGCGTGGTTGCATCTCGGCCATAAAGCGGATCACAATCTCATGCAGCATCATCGCGGATGTTTCACTGATCTCAAATATAAGCCGGTTGCCGATCGCGGATTTTTCAGCAAGCCCTGCTTCGAGAACACGGCGCCACTGTCCGTCGCCAATTGAACGCGCAGACAGGTTTACCGACAACCGCAACTGTGGGTTCTGGCGCAACTGCCGCAACGCCAAGTCAAGCGTAACGCAGTCAATTTGCCGACCAAGGTCGGTTTCTTCAATCACAGGCATGAAATGCGCGGCAGGGATCACGCGCCCAGCAGAGTCCATAACCCGAATAAGCCCTTCGTAAAATGCGATCCGCCCATTCGCCCCAGCGGTAACAATCGGCTGAAACGCAAGCCGCGCCCGCTTGGATGCCAATGCCTCTCGGACCAAGTTCAGCACATCTGAATCCCGACTGGCCATTGCAAAGTGCAATGGGTCAAGCAAAGTCGCATCATCAAGCGCGTCAGTGTGCTGTGGAATTGTCATCGATTGCCGTCCTTTGAGGGTTGCCTCACATTGCCTCCAATCCGGCTAATAGTCGGTTAAGGTCTAGCAATTTCATAAAATCGGAATGATTATCTGGCCTATGGAACATCGCTGCGGTTGGGCTGGTCCCGAACAGATTTATATTGATTATCACGACACCGAATGGGGCGTGCCTGAATACGACAGCCGCGCGTTGTGGGAAAAACTGATCCTAGACGGATTTCAAGCCGGGCTTAGTTGGATTACGATCTTGAAGAAGCGCGATAATTTCCGCGGGGCATTTGGCGGGTTTGACCCAAATATTATCGCCAACTGGGGCGAGGATGAAATCGCAACACTTTTGCAAAACGCTGGTATTATTCGGCACCGTGGCAAGATCGCGGCCACCATAACCAATGCGCAGGCATGGCAGCGGATTGAGGCCGCGCAAGGGTTCGATAAATTCTTATGGGATTATGTGAACGGCTATCCCTTGCAGGCCACATCAGATGACAGGTCCGCCATGCCCACGCAGTCGGCGTTGTCGTTGCAGATATCAAAGGACCTAAAGAAAGCTGGGTTCAAATTTTGTGGCCCAACAATCGTTTACGCATTCATGGAGGCCTGCGGTTTGATCAACAACCACACGATCAATTGCCCACGCCACGCACCGTGCCGCAACATGGCGCGTCTACCAGCGGTTTAGCGCGTCTTCGTCGGCGTCCTTGGCTGCGACCCATGTGCTGCCGTCGGCTGTTGTTTCTTTCTTCCAAAATGGGGCGCGGGATTTCAGATAATCCATCAAGAAATCAGCGGCCGCAAAGGCGTCAGCACGGTGCGCTGATTTTGTGGCAACCATCATGATCGGGGCCCCAGCATTCAAGCGCCCAAAGCGGTGGATCACAAGCGCATCCTGCAACGCCCAGCGCGTCATCGCGTCATCAACGATGGCCTGAATAGCGCGTTCGGTCATGCCTGGATAATGCTCGATTTCCATTGCGGCCAATGTGCCATCGGTGTCGCGCACAATCCCCGTAAAGCTGACAATCGCGCCAACGCCGTCACCGGTCGAGAATGCGTTCAGCTCTGCACCTGCGTCAAATGCGGCATCTTGCACGCGGACAGACATCAGCCGCCCGTCATCGGTGGGAAGAATGCGACTTCGCGTACACCCGCAAGCGGGGCATCAAAGTCAGCCAGCTCTTGGTCCAGAGCCACGCGCAATGCGGACACATCCGCAAATGCAGCCGCATAACGGTCTTCGCGGGCAGATAGTTCTTCAACTAATTCGGACACAGTCGCAGCAGTTGTTTGCACATCTTCAAACGGGACGCCGATCCGTTCACGGACCCATGCGAAATACATGACGTTCATGGAGCGTCTCGCAAATATGGTAACGATTTGCGGAAATAGTCCACGCCACTTAGCACCGTCAGGATCATAGCGGCCCACAATAAACCGATCCCCAGGTACCAGCTTATGTCGGCACCCATTTCAAGCGCCCGTAGGCCAAGCACGTCTTCGATCGATCCATCGAGAATGCCGTGCTGGGTCGCAAAATCCATGCCAATGCTACGGTCGATCAGGTAATGTTCAAACGCGCCCTTGGCAAAAAGCACAGCAATCGCGCACATTTGGAACGTGGTTTTCCACTTGGCCAAATTCGTGACCTTTAATAGCCCTGCGGTTTCACCCAAAAATTCGCGCAGACCCGATACAAATACCTCGCGGAAAATGATCAGCGTGGTCGGCAGTAAAATCCACGGGTTCATGCCCGAAAATCCGGTGATGACAACCAACGCAATGATAACCATCGCCTTGTCAGCGATCGGGTCCATCATGGCGCCAAATTTGCTTTCTTGCTTCCAAGCACGGGCCAGATAGCCATCGAGGAAATCCGTAAATGCCGCCACGACGAACAAAATCAACGCAAACCAGTCGGCCAGCGGGCGGTTAAAATACAAAAACATAATCGCCACGCCTGGGGCTGCGATCAGACGCAAGAGCGTCAGGATATTCGGGATATTCCAATTCATGTGCTCATACTACGCCTTCGCTGAATAAGTGAAAAGATGTTGTTTTTTCCGAGCATAAATATGTCCGTCGGTGGCGCCTGCCCTTGCGTCTATTTCAACCGTTTTCGTGGAAATAATCATAGATCGTCTGGGCCATGTTTGCGGACACACCCACCACCGCCTTGAGGTCAGCCAAATTGGCGCGCGCCACCGCCTTAGCGGAGCCAAAATGCGCTAGCAGCGCGCGTTTTCGCGTTGCCCCAACACCTGGCACATCATCCAACGGGGTTGCGCCAATCGCCTTGGACCGCTTGGCGCGGTGGGTCCCGATGGCAAAGCGGTGAACCTCGTCGCGCATCCGTTGGATGAAATACAAAACGGGATCGTTGTGGCGCAACGCAAATACGGGTTTGCCAGTGCGGTAAAACACTTCTTTGCCCGCGTCGCGGTCTTCACCCTTAGCGACACCAACCATTGGCACGTCGCCAACGCCCAATGCCTCCATAATCTCGCGCACGGAACTGACTTGCCCAGCGCCGCCGTCGATCAGCAACAGATCGGGCCACATGCCAGACGTGCGATCAGGGTCTTCTTTTAGCAAGCGCTGGAACCTGCGGGTCATGACTTCTTTCATCATACCAAAGTCATCGCCGGGAGTGATGTCGTCGCCTTTAATATTGAACTTGCGGTATTGGTTTTTTTCGAACCCCTCCGCGCCTGCGACGACCATCGCACCGACAGCAAACGCACCTTGGATGTGGCTGTTGTCATAGACCTCGATCCGCTGGGGCGGTGCTGGCATGTCAAACGCCTCGGCCAAACCTTTCAATAGGCGACCCTGTGTAGCAGTTTCAGACATTTTGCGCGCAAGGCTTTCGCGCGCATTTCGCAAGGCCCCCTGCACCAGTTCGGCTTTTTCACCGCGTTGCGGCACGATAACCTCGACCTTGCGGCCCGCCTTTTCGGCCAAGGCTGCGATCATCAAATCTTCGTTGTCCAAACCGTGGCTGATGATCACCGCACGCGGCGGTTCGCGGTCGGAATAGAACTGTCCGACAAAGGCTTCCATGACTTCGGACGCATCCTCATCGCCGCTGATACGTGGGTAGTAATCGTGATTACCCCAGTTTTGATTGGCGCGGATAAAGAACACCTGCACGCAGGCTTGCCCACCGTCGATATGCAGGCCAATGACATCAGCTTCGGCCGTGGCCGCAGGGTTAATCCCTTGCGCGGTCTGAACTTGGGTCAGCGCCTTGATCCGGTCGCGCAGTGCAGCGGCGCGCTCGAACTCCAGACCATCAGAAGCGGCTGCCATTTGGGCGGCTAGCGCTTCTTGGATACCCTTTGTTTTACCCTGTAAAAACAGTTCTGCGTCGCGGACAGTAACCGCGTAATCATCCGCAGAGATAAGCCCAACACAAGGGCCAGAGCACCGCTTAATCTGATACTGCAAACACGGGCGGGTACGTGTTTCAAAGTCGCTGTTGGCACAGTTGCGCAGCAGGAAAACCCGCTGCAATTGGTTGAGCGTCCGGTTCACGGCACCCGCACTGGCGAAAGGGCCATAATAGCTACCCTTTTCCTTTTTCCCGCCACGATGCTTTTTGATCTGCGGATACTCGTGCGTTTTCGTAACGAGGATATTTGGGAAAGACTTATCGTCGCGCAGCAATACGTTGTACTTTGGCTTTAGCTGTTTGATGAGGTTCTGTTCTAGCAGCAGCGCCTCGGTCTCGGTCCGCGTTGTGAGGAACATCATCGAAGACGTTTCCGAGATCATCCGCGTAATGCGACCAGAGTGATTGTTGGGGCGGGCATAGTTGCTGACCCGCGCCCTCAGATTGCGCGCCTTACCAACATAAAGAACGCGGCTTTCGGAATCCAACATCCGGTAAACACCCGGCGAGGAATCAAGCGTGCGCAAATATGCCGTGATGCGGGCATATCCTGTCAGCTGTGGTTCATCTTTCGGGGTGTTCATGTTCTGGCCTGCTGATTCTGTCTGCTGCAATGGTAGCGGCCCCGCATCAAGAGAAAAGGCATCCACCATTTCTGTGGATAAGTCGGTGGGTAAAACCGTAGGAGCGGCAATTTATTGTTGTATTTAACGCCCATCACCTGTCTGCCTATTTTTTAGGCACCTCGCTATCTATTTGATTTAATTCGGTAAAATTATCTACAACTTGCAAGCCATTGAAAACACTAACGTATTGTAAACGATTTGTGACACTGCGTGAAGACGGTGCACAACTTCGCCGTTGTGTCACTCAACCCCCAGCACATCTGGGGTTTGCCAGCCAAGATGTTGCCCCCCATCAATCGCGAGCATTTGACCAGTCACGGCGGGTGCATCCAAGAAATACCCAAGGGCTGCGACGATATCTGACGGGTTTGCGCCGCGTTCCAAGATCGTTGCTTTGCGTTGTTTATCAAAGTGGATTTTGCTTTGACGGTGCCCTCGCAACGTTGGTCCTGGACCAATCCCGTTGACTCGAACATGTGGCGCGAGGGCTTGGGCTGCTGTCTGCGTGAATGCCCACAACCCCATTTTCGCAATGGTATAGGTCATGAATTCCGGCGTCAGATTGTGCACACGCTGATCTAGCATATTGATCACCAACGACGACGCCACGGGCTCTGCTGCGGTATCGACATTTGCATCAGGCGCTTGTGCTGCTAAGGCTTGGGTCAACACGAAAGGCGCGCGTAGGTTCGACCCCATGTGGCGGTCCCAATTGGCCCGATTGGCGGTTTCAATATTGTCGTATTCAAAGATTGACGCGTTGTTGACCAACACCGTAATCGGTCCACCCAACGCCGCAACCGCTGCTGGCAACAAGGCTTGCGTTGCGTCCTCGTCCAGTAGATCAGCATGAAGAGCGACGGCCGTGCGACCCATCGCGTGCAATTGCGCGACGGTGTCCGCAGCCCCATCCGCTGACCCCGCATAATGCACGGCAACATCATAGCCGCGCCCACCTAAATACAACGCCATCGCTTGACCCAACCGTGCGCCTGCCCCTGTGACCAGAGCCCGCATCAGATCAGCACAACGGCTAGATACGTGAGGTACAATGCGGTCAGCGCAATCCCCCAGATCCGGTTGATATCGACTTTAAAGAACACGAATGGAACCAAAATAAGCGATGCCGCAAGCATCACCCAAAGATCAAACGACAAGAACTGCGGATCAACTGGAATGTTCCCAACAAGGCTGGCCACCCCCATGATCCCCAGAAGGTTAAACATGTTTGACCCGATCACATTGCCCAGCGCCACATCCGCTTGGCGGCGCAGGGCGGCCATAACGGTTGTTGCCAGTTCTGGCAGGGACGTTCCAATCGCAACCAACGTCAGGCCGATCACGGTTTCCGAAATTCCAAACGTGCGCGCGATACTTGTCGATCCATCAACCAACAGGCTTGCCCCCAATGGCAGGCCAATCATGCCAAGAACCAAAAACAACGCGATTTTGGGCCAGCCCAAATTCGGGTCCGCCCCTTCGACTACATCATCGCAAGTCATAGCCGCTTTGCGGTGCTTGTTGGCCGCACAGGCCGCATAGAACAGCATCGCGGCCAAGGCTGTCAGCAAGATCACACCAGTGACCCATGTGAACGGTCCAAAAAAGCACAGCACAATGAACAGTCCAGTCGCAGCGATCATCTGGAGGTAGCTGTTGCGCGTGGCACATTCGCTGGTGTGCATCGTGGCCAGCAATGCGGGCACGCCCAAAACAAGTAGCACATTGGCTGTGTTCGACCCGACCACATTGCCCAGCGCCAGCCCCGGCACATCGTCCATGATTGCTTGGATCGAGATCAGAAGTTCGGGCGCGGAGGTTCCAAACGCCACAATGGTCAGGGACACAATCAACGCAGGCACGCCTAACCGCAGCGAAAGGTTAACCGCCCCCTTGACAAGACTGTCACCCGCCAACAGCAAGATGACCAGACCGATGCCTACATAAACCCAATCCATTACTTACGTCCCTTTTTACAGGCGCAGTGGCCCTTGCCGATCTTAAATCGTCCGCAGGATTTGCACTTGGCTGCGGCCAATCTTGCTTGTCCTGGAAACTGCCATTTCCCAATCATTGCCAACACCGCCATAGAGACGAGGAACAGGGTGATGACTTTGAAAAGCATCTAGAGGCCAAACCGCGCAAATGCGGCGCGATCTTCGACGGAGGCGATTGCGTCGTCAATTACACGCGCCCCAAAGCGTGACAGCAGCCCACGCTTCATGCCATAGCGGCGGAATTTCACTTTGTCGCCAAAACGGGATTTCAGCGTTGGTGCCAGATGACCAATGCCATCCACAAGCCCCTGATCGAGACCTTTTTGACCGATGAATACCTCGCCTGTGAACAGGTCTGGGTTATCGGCCAATTTGGCCCCGCGCCGCGATTTTACATAGTCAATGAACGTCGTATGCAGGTCTTCTAACAGACCGCGCAAGCGCTTGACGTCCGCTGGGCTTTCTTTCTTGAACGGGTCCAGCATGGATTTGGATTTACCCGCAGTGTAAACGCGCCGCTCGACGCCGTATTTCTCAATCGCGTCTTGCAAACCAAAGCCCGCACTTATCACGCCAATGGACCCTGTGATCGAACAGCTATCGACAAATATCTCATCTGCAGCACATGCAAGCCAGTACCCCCCGGATGCGGCGACGTCTTCGACAAAGGCAAAGACGGGTATCTGTTTTTCATCAGCTAAACGGCGGATGCGCGCCGCAATCAAGGACGATTGCACCGGGCTACCACCGGGGCAGTTAATCTCCAGCGCAACCGCCGCAGGCTTACCCTTGGAGAACGCTTTTTCCAGAACAGGTGCGAGGCTTGTGTCATCAAGCCCACGACCGCCATTGGTAATCGCCCCTTGCAACCGGACAACAGCGACAAAGGGTTCGGATTTCATAAACGGGATATATTTTTTCATACCATACCATTTAGTGTGTGAAAGCGTGAGCAACAAGGCGTCACTGGCGGATCCGCCAACCAGTGCGGAAAATCCACCAGATCGCCACCAGGCAAGCCCCAGTAAAAAACCCAACTGCCATCAGCGACAGGCCGATTGACACGTCGGCTGTGCCAAAGAACGACCAGCGGAAACCGCTGATCAGATAAACGACGGGATTGAACATTGTGATAGTCTGCCAGATAGGCGGCAACATCGTGACTGAGTAGAACGATCCGCCGAGGAAAACGAGCGGCGTGATGATCAGCAATGGAATCAATTGGAGCTGTTCAAAGTTCCCTGCCCAAATGCCAATGATAAAGCCAAGCAGCGAGAAACTGACGCAGGTCAGCACAAGGAATGCGATCATCGCAAACGGATGTGCGATGGAGATATCCACAAAGAAGAACGCGGTTATCAGGATGACTATGCCGATAAACAGCGATTTTGTGGCCGCCGCCCCGACATAACCCAGTGTGATTTCCAAGAAATTCACCGGCGCAGATAGCAGCTCGTAAATCGTGCCCATGAATTTTGGGAAATAGATGCCAAACGATGCGTTGCTGGTCGCTTGGGTCATCACCGACAGCATGATCAAGCCGGGCACGATGAATGCGCCGTAACTGATGCCTTCGACCTCTTGGATGCGGCTGCCGATGGCGGTGCCGAAAACGACGAAATACAGCGACGTCGACAAGACAGGCGACACCAAGGACTGGGTGATCGTGCGGAAGAAGCGCGCCATCTCAAATCGGTAGATCGCGGCGACTGCGGTAAAATTCATGCTGTTTCCTTTACGAGACCGACAAAGATGTCTTCAAGACTGCTTTGACGGGTTTGCATGTCGGCCATTTGCAGGCCTGCTTTTTGTAGATCATTAAGCAACGTGGTGATGCCCGTCCGCTCACCTTTGGTGTCATAGGTGTAGATCAGCGATGCGCCGTCGGGACTGATTTCCAGACTATATGCAGCCAGCGCGGCGGGTATTTCGGCGACCGAAGCAGCGAGATCAACGATCAACTGCTTTTTACCCATCTGGGCCATCATTTCGGCCTTGTCTTGGATCAGCAGAATTTCACCCTTGGAGATAATACCCACCCGGTCGGCGATGGCTTCGGCTTCTTCAATGTAATGCGTGGTCAAGATGATGGTCACGCCGTCTGCTTTCAGATCAGCAACCACATTCCACATATCTTTACGCAGCTCCACGTCGACACCAGCGGTTGGCTCATCAAGGAACAACACGCGAGGTTCGTGGGACAGTGCCTTAGCAATCAGTACACGGCGCTTCATGCCGCCAGACAGCATCATGATTTTGCTGTCTTTTTTATCGTGCAAGGACAACTTTTTGAGGATGTCCTCAAGATATGCATCATTGCGTGGCTTGCCGAACAGGCCTCGCGAAAACCGCACCGTGTTCATCACGGTCTCGAATGGTTCGAGGTTAATTTCCTGCGGGACAAGGCCGATCAAATTTCGCGCGCCGCGAAAGTCGGCCTGTGTATCGAAGCCACCGACAACAACAGTGCCAGAGGTCGGGACAGTGATACCGCAAATGGTCGAGATCAGCGTTGTCTTACCCGCGCCATTTGGCCCCAGTAGCGCCAATATCTCACCTTCTTCGATTTCCAGATTGACGCTCTTGAGTGCTTCAAACCCGTCAGCATAAGCCTTGCGCAGTGAGCGCACCGATACGATTGACGACATCAAATTCCCCCTAATTTTGACGGACATTAGAGTGGACGCCAAGGAAGTAAAAGGGCCTCAGCCCATTCGGGACGCCATATCAAGCATCCGGCATGAAAAGCCCCATTCATTGTCGTACCATCCAAACACGCGCAGAAGCCCTTGGGCGGTGACGCGGGTTTCTGGCAGCGATACAATGAGGCTTTCTGGACGTGCGCGCAGATCAGATGACACCAACGGTTTATTCGTGCAGCCGATGATCGGACCCGGATTGGACAGGACGGCGATCACGTCGTCACGGGTCACTGACTGGCTGAGCGTGACGGTCAAATCAACAGCAGACACCGACGCGACGGGCACGCGAACGGCGGCCCCCTCAATCCTGCCGGCGATGTCCGGTAGGACGTGGTCCAGTAAATGCATCGCACTTGTAGTTGTGGGCACCATTGACATGGCAGCGGCGCGGCTGCGCATCATATCCCCACGCGGCGCATCAATCGTTGGTTGGCTACCTGTGTAGCAATGGATCGTGGTCATCCAGCCGGTTTTGACCCCCCAAGTGTCATCCAACAGGCGTACC
Organism: uncultured Loktanella sp.; assembly: GCA_913061335.1. Lineage (GTDB taxonomy): Bacteria > Pseudomonadota > Alphaproteobacteria > Rhodobacterales > Rhodobacteraceae > Yoonia. The sequence continues at coordinate 1,513 of CAJXTP010000047.1, read as the reverse complement.
AGCGGGGCCAATGCATTTGTCGTGCATGACGCGTTACTGACGATGGGTTGATCGCCAAGTGCCGCATCGTTCGCGCCCATGACAACGGTGACATCTGCGGCGTCGGACGGACCCGAAATCAGGACACGGCGCGCGCCCGCATGTATCGGACGTTCAGCGATCTCGCGCGCGTCAGCTTTACCTGTGCATTCCAAAAACAGGTCAACACCCGCAAGGTCAAGCGTACTGGCATCGGAAGTGCGGTGAATTGGAATAGTGTGCTCGTTCACATGCAGCGTGCTGCCCTCCAAATGGACGGCACCTGCAAACGGGCCAAACACACTGTCGTATTCAAACAGATGCGCGCACAAGTCGGGGGCTGCTATATCATTGATCCCAACAATCTCTAGATCAGGCCACCCACCATTTGCCCATGCACGCAGGACAGTCCGACCAATCCGGCCAAAACCATTTATGAAAACGCGGGTCACAGCTCTCCGGCCTCTTCGAGAACTTTGCGGGCCGCGCGAAAGCATTCAAGCGCTTGCGGAACCCCACAATAGATCGCAATAACGTGGATCGTTGCGCGAATTTCTTCTTTGGTGACACCGTTGGACAGCGCACCGCGACAGTGCAATTCCCATTCAGTCATCTTGCCCAGCGCACCAATCATAGACAGGTTCATCAGGCTACGCGTTTTGGCATCCAACGCATCGTCGCCCCAACCGAACCCCCAACACCATGCAGTCATGGCATGCTGAAAAGGGCGCGTGAAATCATCTGCTGCGGCAAGATTTTTATCCACGTATTCGGCACCCAATGTAGCACGTCGCTGTTCCAACCCTTTGAGGAATAGATCTTCGTCAAAACCATCGGACATCTTCAAGCTCCTTGCAAATCAGCGTCAAAAAACTTTGCACGGGCTAGACGTCTTTTGCCAGCCCTATATGGGCCTAAAACTCCAAGATATCGCGGTGATAACGGCGTAAAAAGAGCATGCTCAGCGCGCCAATGGCGATGCAAAGACCAAATACATACAGCGGCGAAACATAGTCGGTATTATACGTGTAATAAAATGCACCACGCATTTGACCCGTCACATGTACGAGCGGATTATACCAAAGATAATCACGAAATGGTTGCGGGATATTTTGGGGTAGAATAACGACGCCAGACACAATTAGCAAAGGTCGTGTAAGGACCCCCCAAACGCGTTGCCACGCCGGTAAAAAAGCCATGATCACTGCATTCATCGTTCCGATGCTCATCGCGAGGGCAACAGCCATCGCATAAGATAACAGTAGCGACGGAATATCGAGAATCGTTCGTGTGTCAAAAAGCAGCAGGATTCCAGAGAACACAAACGCACCTACCAGAAGCTGCGTCAACGTCGCAAGGATTGTACGCGCGACGATCGCATCGAAAAACGTGACGCGTCTGTACCCAAGCAAAGCTTTTGAGAAGTTTAGCGATTGAGCCACCTTATTACCTGTCTCTTATACACATCTCCGAGCCCACGAGACCTCTCTACATC